>JBFLXP010000080.1:0-10249 GCA_040757315.1 Nitrospirota bacterium | reverse complement strand
GGAAGGCATTTCTGGGCAGAATCCTTTGCGGCGTATCCCCTGAAGAAAGGCTGGAAGGCACGGCGGCAGCGGTCGCGATCTCTATATTCAACGGCGCAAACATCGTCCGCGTTCATGACGTAAAGGAGATGGTGAAGGTTGCGCGGGTTGCGGATGCAATAAAGAACAGGAGAATTGATGATGCATAAAACCGATAAGATTGGAAAGGGAGGGCGGCACGGGAAGCCTTTCGCAGCGATACATTATGGCATCGGAAGCCACATCGAAAGACCGAATCAAGATGACACTTTCAGTGAAGTCCTGTTTTCTCGACGCCATGCCCTAATCAAATCTCATCGCCTTGAAAGGCTTTGAGGGATGCTCTCCCTTTCATGGAACGGTAGGGTCGACTAATTCTCAAGGAGATCCCCATGAAACTTCTTCTCTTTTATGCCCACAAGTGGTGGTTCAAGACCGCTTCAAAAAGTCTTCCCCATGTTCCCGACATCGATCGGGAGGATTCGATGGAAAACGCCGTAGTCGTCTTCTACCATGTCGAGAAAGAGGACGAAGAAAAAGGTAAAAGCCTCCTCGACAAGTTCATAAAAAACATTAAATGGCTCGCCGGCAAATTCGAAACCAGAAATGTAGTCATCCATTCATTCAACCATCTTTCCTCAAGCAAGGCATCCCCCGAATTCTCTGAAGTATTCATTAATCAGGCCGTGGAGCGACTGCTGCACGGAGGATATGCTGTCCTCTCAACACCCTTCGGATATTTCAACGAGTTTCTCATCCATGTCGGCGGCGAAAGCCTGGCAAAGGTTTTTAAAGAGTTGTGAGATTAATCGATGATTGGGCTGGCACAGGCGCTTAGGAAGTACAGGTTAGATAAGCTACTGCTTTTATTGGCCGAGCAATCCAGAAATCTCTCGCAATATGCTCTCAGAACCTTTATGTCTTCCTTCCGAGCGTCAATGATCTCAGAGGATTTCTGTTTTGTATTGTTAATTATGCAGAGCATCGGCTCGAAGCTTGATATCCAGCGAATTTCACGAGACTTGAAGGTCTCCCGGCCTACGCTTAACGATTATCTGGCCTTTCTGGAAGGAACTTACTTTATCAAGACGATCCGTCCGTTCAGCAAAGGAAAATCGATCGAGGTCAGGAAGACGCCGAAGGTCTATATTTGCGACACAGGGCCGGCCAATCATTTTGCACGACTGGACGAGGGGCATATTTTTGAGAATAGCATCTTTCAGAATCTGAGAGTAAGAGGCGAACTCAACTACTACCAGAGGAAAAGCGGGGTCGAGATTGATTTTATTCTCAACCATAAAGATGCCTATGAAGTGAAGATCAACCCGAGTTCATCCGACTTCCGGAAGATGAGGGAGATTTCCGATGAAATCGGACTTAAGAACTGCCGGATGGTCTCCAGAAAGTTCTCACGGCTTGAAGGCGTAATATACGGGTTTATGCTTTGAGGGGTGGCTGCATCAACGTATCTTCGAAGATGATCTTTCGATATAATCATTTCGGCTTTACCCCGACGAAATTGGGTGTAAATCCTAACCGCAGTGGTCTGACATTTCCGGATTACAAGAAATTAGTATTGGGAAAGGGGGGGTTTTTGGGCTAAAATAGAACGGTGAATCCGCCGGTGGACAAGAAGCAGTATATCGACCGCAAGATATTCGAATTGATGCTTGCGTGGGGCGACCTTGTCCTTATCTCCGGCGCCGCCGTCATCCTTCTTCTTGCGATACTCGACTATCTGGTGACACCCGAAAACTTCGGGCGCTTCCTCTTGTACAGACTTGGCTGCGCCTCCATTTTCGTATTTCTCATCTTCCTGAATAATGTCAATAAGAGCAAAAAGAGCAGATCCCTTCAGCTCGGAATCTTTTACACTGCGACGGCCGCTGCGGCCTCTATGATTGAACTGATGATTCTTTCCTTCGGAGGGCATCAGTCGATTTATTATACGGGCATGATCCTTTTATACATTTTCTGCCTGGGTTTCGTTCCTCTCAATTCGGTCAGGCTTACTCTGATGCATGCCTCCCTGGTGTACGCGATTTATGTTATTCCCTTGTTGCTCTTTGATACGATCTCCAACACCCGCGTGTTCATAAACAGCAACATTTTTTTGATCGCTTCAGCACTAACCGGCGTTCTCTGGAGACATTATAACGACAAGCTGCTGATCAAAGCCTTCTCTCTCGAATACGAGCTTTTTGGAGACAAAGAACGCCTTGAGGATGCCGTGAAGAAGCGCACGGAAGAGTTGGCGGTCTCCGAGGAGAAACTCAGATCGCTTTTCGAAAACGCAACCGACGGCATACTCACAACCGATGGCCACGGCGTCATACTCGAAGTAAACCAGGAAGCATGCAAAATATACGGTTTTGCCAAAGATGCCCTCGTCGGCACCAACATTGAACTCCTCGAGACGGATCAGAATAAGACAATACTGCAAGAACGGATGCAGCGGATACTCAAGGGGGAGTCGCTTTTGTTCGAGACCAGACATTATCGAAAGGACGGCAGCAAGGTTTCACTTGAGGTGAGTGCAAAAGCAATTCATATAACAGGCGCAACGCTTGTACAGTTTTTTATAAGAGACATCACCGAGAAAAAGATGCTTCAGGAACAGGTGGTGCATGCGCAGAAAATGGATTCTATCGGTTCGCTGGTCGGAGGCATTTCCCATAACTTCAACAACCTTCTGACGGCGATATTGGGAAACATTGAATTGGTCTTCGGACATAGCAACCTGGACGAGATAACCGCAAAGAGAATAAGAAGTATCGAGAGTTCGGCCCGGAAGGCAGTGGCGATGGTCTCGACGCTGCTTAACTTCTCGCGGAAAGAGAATTTTCATCTCTTCCCCCTTAATCTCAACGATGTCGTCTACGAAGCTGTAAAGCTTCTCGAGGGCGTCATCGACAAGAGAATAGGGATAAAAATGGACCTCGATTATATTCCCGCCGTTGAAGGGGATCAGAGCCGTCTTGAGCAGGTAATCCTCAGTATCATCGTGAACGCGCGGGATGCGATGCCGGACGGAGGACTGATAACGATCAAGACCGGCACTGTCGACGTGGCAAAGGACCGGTTCGACATGCCCACTTACATACTTCCCGGTCGATATGTGCTGCTGACGATATCCGACACCGGAGGGGGAATGACACCAGAGACGGCGAACAGGATTTTCGAGCCTTTCTTCACGACAAAGGAAAGAGGCAGAGGAACCGGCCTGGGTCTCTCCATAGTGTACCGGACTATCAAGGATCATTCGGGATACGTGACCGTCAGGAGCGAGGTTGGGAAGGGCAGTACCTTTTCCATATACCTTCCGGTCTCCCTGAAAAGCGTCGCAGCGCCCGCAAGACGGGCCACGACGGCGAGCGGCGATGCAGGTATTCTTGTTATCGATGACGAGGAGGAAGTTCTGGGCCTCATCAGAGACATTCTGGAAACACACGGGTACAGAGTTACGCTGTCCGCCAATCCCTTGTCGGCGCTGGACATTGCCAAAAAAATGGGCGGCGAGCTGCAGCTTGTGATTACGGACATCGTTATGCCCCTCATGAACGGGAAGGAACTCATAGAAAATCTGAAGGCGATCAAACCCGACATCCGCGTTATAGCAATCTCCGCGTACAGCGACGAGATAATCGGGAGAGACTCTTTGATTGTGGATGCGTTTCTTCAGAAACCTTTCGAAGGCGCCGGTCTTCTTGCAGAAGTACGCAGGATTCTCGGATCGGGCGTCAAGAAATCTCCGCTGTATTGAATTATTACTGCGGTAATATAGATAAGAAATGTCATGCTCCGACTTGATCGGAGCATCCAGTTCCCTTCTGGATTCCCCGGTCAAGCCGGGGAATGACGGTGTTTTAGTTCTTAATTGCCGGAGTAATAACTTGTCATTCTGAATTCATTCCAGAATCTCGTATTTCAGCGCTCTATTCGAAGAAAAATTTCAGGAGAAAAAATATGCCGATCAGGCCGGCCAGAATGCCGACGATTGCGACGACGATAAGGACATATTTGTCCGGAGTGGCCCGCGCACCCGATTCTTGCCTGTCGACAGATGGAGCCGTCCTCCGCGATGCCTGGACGCCCGCTTTGTCTTTCTCGGCCTGTTCTTTCTTCTTTCTGATTTCCAGAAACTCCGAAAGCGTGAATTCTTTGTATTCGACCTCTACATCTTCTGCGGGAACATGTATCTCTTTTCCACAGTTGGTGCATGTTTCGCGATCGGTTGATTCCTTGCCGCAATGCGGGCATTTCATGTTGAAAAGCATAGCACGTCGGGTATATGCGGTCAACGGTCATCGTAAGCGATCTTGACAATCTTCAGCACGCTCCGTAGATTACTCATGGAATGGAGGGTCCGGACATGGCAGGAACGCTCAACCGTCTGAAAAAAGATTTGCAGAAACTCGCTGATCCGCAAAAGGCGTCTATTCTTTCGCGGTTCTTTAAGACCGGCAAGGGTGAATACGGCGAAGGCGACGTATTCCTTGGAATACCTGTTCCGGAACAGCGGAAAGTGGCGAAACGATATTCATCCCTATCATTTCCTGAAATTCAGACACTGCTCTCAAGCAGAATCCACGAGCACAGGCTCGCCGCACTTCTCATATTGGTTATTCGGTTTAAGAGTGCGAATGACGCGGGCAGACAGAAGATTGTCGAGTTTTACCTCGGGAATACTAAACGTGTCAACAATTGGGACCTCGTCGATCTTTCGGCAGAGAAGATTCTGGGTGAATATCTGCTCGAAAGGGACAAGTCGGCAATATATGGCCTCGCACAGTCGGACAATGTGTGGGCTCGCAGGATTGCGGTCATATCCACTTTTGCGTTCATAAAACGGCACCGGTTTGAAGACACGCTTCGCCTTGCTGAACAGCTTATGAACGACAGGCATGACCTCATCCAGAAAGCCGTCGGATGGATGCTCCGTGAGATCGGCAAAAGAGATCAGGAAGCCGAGGAAGGCTTTCTGCGTAAGTATCACCGGGCGATGCCGAGGACTATGCTGAGATATGCAATTGAGCGGTTCGATCAAGAGAAAAGGGATGAGTATTTGGGTAAAATACAAATAGTGCAAACAAAAGAGAAGAAAGCCATATGAACATTAAAATACTGCGGGCGATAGGGAAAACGCTTCTATCGGAAATGCCCCGCGGCAGGCAGATCTCCAAAAAGGACCTTGGTATCGGAGCGTCGGGCGACAGGACATTCGAGATTGACAAAAGGGCCGAAGACATAATCATCTCCGGTTTCGAGAAATCAGGAGAAGCGCTCACGATCATCTCTGAGGAAATCGGGATCAAAGATCTGGGTGGAGGCGGAAAGAACGTCCTGATAGATCCCGTCGACGGCAGCAGGAACGCGGTTTCAGGAATCCCTTTTTACTGCACTTCGATTGCCGTTGTCGCCGGACACAGGCTGGCGGATGTTGAGCTTGCATATGTCGTCAACCTCATAAACGGCGATGAGTTTTGGGCAGAGAAAGGAGGCGGCTCGTTTCTGAACGGCAACCGGATTGCGGCGCAGCAAGACGACCTGTTTTATCTGGTCGCCTATGAAACCCAGTCTCCCCGCAACGACGTGACGCGCATACTCCCGCTTCTTTCCGAAGCAAGAAAGACCCGCTGTCTGGGCTCCACCGCCCTTGATCTGTCCTATTTGGCATGCGGAGCGGTCAGCGTCTTTGCGAACCCCTCGTCCTCGAGGAGCATAGATTTCGGCGCGGGCTGGCTTATTGTCAGAGAGGCCGGCGGGGTGTTTACGGATATGACGGGAACCTCTATCGAGCAGATCGAGATAGGAATCAAGAAATCCACTTCCCTCCTCGTGTCAGGAAATGAACAGCTTCATAAAAAAGCTCTAAAGATACTCAATCCGTCGGGGTAGAAGGAACGGAGTTAGAAGCTTCCGCGTTTGCTGCATCGGTTTGTTCTGTGGAAGGTTCGGACACGGGGCTTTCGACACCGGGCTGGGCCGTTTCAGCGGGAAACTCCTTGGAATAGTAGTAACTCATGATAATGGCAAACATCACGAGGCCGAGATATGCCTGGAATACATATGAGATGAGCTGATGAGGAAAAGCCAGTATCGGACCGATTATCGGTATTAGTGTGAAAGGATAGCTCAGAAGGAGAAGAAGGAAACTTGCCAGCAAGTATGCCACAGAGAGAACAGCGTAGAGCCAGAATCCGTTCGGGTATTTCGAGAGAAATCTTGCAGCTTCGCCGATGGCCCGCAAGGCGCCGGTCCCTTTAAAAAAGAGCGCGGCGATTCCATATAGTGTCAGCGAAAGCAGGCCGAGAATCAAGGCGAGCCCGACAATGACCAGCATCAGGACGAAGAAGGTGCCGAAAAAGAGGGCGAGAGTTGAATCCGCGCTTTGGGCATATGAGATTATTGCCGCGATTCCTCCGCTCAGCAGGCCGAGAAAAAAGGCGGCAATAATAAATATAATGCCGATCAAGGTGGTGAAGGCGAGAAGGCGGAGAAACAGCTTCTTTGCTTCGTCCGTAAACAGACGCAGAGTGAATTTCGGTGTCTTTTCTTTAATGGTCCTTCCGATGACCCCTATAGATCCCGCAAACATGTAAATGCCTAAAACAGCAACCACGAGGACATACAGGGCAAAGCTTGCGGCTATGAGTACTATGAGTCCGACGTATTTTGACAGGAGATCCGAAGGCGCTCGCAGGAGGTTGAAAATATCGTTCACATCAGCCCATTGGGTGAGGTCGACGCCGAATATGATGAAAGCCACGGCAAGCGGAATTCCCACTATTATAAAAAAAGCGACGAAGCTGAAGAACATGACGCCGACCTGTATCAGCACGAGCTGCCAGTTCCGGTTGATGAGTCTGAAACCGTCCTTTGTGGCTTCAACATACTTCATATCAATCTTTCCATGCCGTCGATGACAACGATCTCCTCAAGAAATTTCGATTCACGACTGAAAAGAGTATACCACATCGAAAGAGACTCTTTATCAGGCCGGATAGGTTCCTGTTAGCCTTTTTGCTATCTCTTCGGCAAAATCGGAGAGTGACTCGTCGCGGGCGCCGAAAACTACATATGTGTTCCATTCGTTAACATGATTAAAGAGAAAAGAGCGTTTTTGCAGAACTTCGGCAGATTTTCCCGCCGCTGCAATCTCTCTTGAGAGGTCTTCACTCGATATGTCCTTTACAGAAGTGCCTCCTCCATAGTATATCGGAAGTAAGAAGAGGTGGTCTTCTTCGCGCAGATGGGTTACGAACGTTTCTATGTATCCTTCCCTCATCAGTCTTGTCGGTCCGAATCCGTGAGGCTGAAAAACGTAGCACACTCTTTCGGCAATTCTCCCCATAGACTGCATCAAAGACGATATTTTATGAGGGTTGTGGGCATAGTCGTCTATCACCAGATGCTTCCCATCGTTCAAGCGGACATCGAAGCGCCGCTCGATGCCCGAGAATTCCGGCAGGAACTCTCCGATTCGGCGCAGTTCGATACCCATTTCAGAAAGTACCGTGATACACCCGAGGGCGTTGTAGATATTAAATTTCCCGGGAAGAGACAGGCGAAAGGGCGCGTCTCGCAGCCTAAAAGACGCCCCGAACGGTCCGTACTGAATTGCTTCTGCCTGATAGGCCGATTTGCGATCGATCGAGAATTCTATCGGCGTATCGAAACGGCATTGTGCCAGGTTCTCGTCATCGGCATTGACTATTACTCTTTCCTCCGTATTTCTGCCGAGAGCCTCGAACATCCCTGCTGTCTTCTCCACCGGATTGTGATCGAGATTCAGATTGGCAATCACCGAATAATCGGGACGATAGTCAACGATTGTACCGTCCGATTCGCAGGCTTCAACAACAAGGAGATTCGATCTGCCCGCAAGTGAATTCCCAAGACTCCTCTCTGTTCTGAATTGCTTGACCCTTCCCCCTCCGATGAAATTAGGTTCCATGCCGATCCTGTTCAGGATGAAGGCAAGCATTCCCGAGGTAGTGGATTTCCCGCTTGTGCCCGCAACAGCGACAGTTTGATATGCATCGACAATTTCGCGCAAGTACCGGGGACGCGTCTTTATCGGAATGCCCAACTCTCTGGCTTTTATGACTTCGGGGTGATCATCTTCGACTGCGGTGCTGAAAACGGCGAAATCGAAGGAATTATCGATCCCTGAACCGTCTTGAGGAACAATGTCTATTCCATCGGCTTCCAAAATTCTGCAGATGTGATTATCGGTATGCCTGTCAAAAGAGCGGTCGGATCCAACAATTACGTGCCCCCTGTCAGCCATAAAACCCGCTATTGCAGACATGCCGCTGCCGCCGATGCCCGAAAAGAATATCTTCGCCATGGGTAATTTATATTCTAACTTATTAAGGTTGATCGCATCCGTCCAGAATTAATGGGGTGGCATGCTGGATATCGGGGGAAACCGTTATGAACATAAACAAAGGGAGTTATCCGGCTTCAGAAATTGGGCCATATCCCTATGTCAGACTATTCAGGCTACCTTCGACGGCAATGAGGTTGATAAATGACCCTCAAAGGGGGTATATTAAAAGTCAAATTTTTTCCGGAGGTGGACGATGTTTCTCTTGAATATTATAGATTTAGCTTATGCGATGGGACCAGCCCCACAGGGTGGCGGTCAACCGGGCGGAGCGGGCGGTCTTCTGGCCAGCCTTGTACCCCTCGTTCTGATTTTTGTAGTCTTCTATTTCCTCCTGATCAGGCCGCAGCAAAAGCGGGCGAAAGAACACAAGCAAATGCTGGACAGCCTGAAAAAAGGGGACAAGATAGTCACATCGGGCGGTGTTTACGGAGTTATTGAGTCAGTTGGAACGAACACTATTACGATAAAAATCGCCGAAAATACAAAGATAAAAATAGGCAAATCATATGTTGCTGCTCTCAGGGCGTCGTCTGACGAGGATTAGGCCGGGGGTCGAATGAAGAAAAAAATACTCTGGAAACTGATCCTCATCGGTATCACTGTGCTCCTCGCTGTTATATTTTTTCTGCCCAATACTCCGGCTTTCCAGTACATGCCTGAATGGTGGCAGAAAAGTATGCCGGATAAAGGCATAGTGCTTGGCCTCGACCTTCAGGGGGGGCTTCATCTTGTTTTCGAGGTCGAGGGCGATAAGGCTGTCGGCATTACCACAGAGCGGTTTGCGGCGAGGCTCGTAGAACTCCTCGAAAAGAGGAAGATAACGGGCAATGTCACGGTGAGCGGCACTGATATTATCGTGACGCCTCCCGGCAATGAGGTCAGCTCGTTGATCAAGGAGAACTATCCAAATCTCGTTGCGGTGGAGACCGGGAACAGATTGGTATACCGTATTTCGGATAAAGAAACTTCGTTCATCAAAGACAATGCCGCCGACCAGGCTCTCGAAACGATCCGGAACAGGATCGACCAGTTCGGCGTTGCGGAACCGACTATTCACAGGCAGGGTGAGAACGAAATCGTTGTTCAGCTTCCCGGTGTCAAGGATCCCAGGCGCGCGATCGACCTGATCGGCAGGACAGCGCAGCTTGAGTTCAAACTCGTTGATGACGAATCCAACATCGCCGCAGAACTGCCGGCATCTCTAGGGCCGGGAGAGGAAGAGCAGCTATTGACCCAGTTGGCCGGCAGGATACCGGAAGGGGACGAGATACTCTTCGAAAAAAGGGTCAACAGGGAGACCGGCGCCGTACGAAAGATGCCGATCCTTCTCAAAAAGCAGGCGGTGATCACCGGTGATCTTTTGAGCGATGCCAAGGTGAATATCGATACCCGTTTCAGTGAACCCTACGTCTCCATTTCATTTAATTCAGCCGGTGCGAAGCTTTTTGAAGAGGTCACGGGTGCAAACGTGAAAAAGAGGCTTGCTATCGTCCTCGACAATACGGTGTACTCTGCCCCCGTCATCCAGGAAAAAATTTCAGGAGGAAACGCTCAGATCACCGGGAGTTTCACCATGGAAGAGGCGAAAGATCTGAGTATCGTATTGAGGGCCGGCGCACTTCCGGCACCGATGAAGATGCTTCAGAACGTGACGGTAGGTCCTTCGCTTGGAAGGGACTCGATAGATGCAGGCAAGATGGCGGGCATGATAGGCACGATAGCCGTCGTTTTCTTTATGATCTTCTACTATAGGCTTTCAGGCGTCATAGCGGACTTTGCTCTGCTTCTGAACATCGTTCTTCTGCTCGGGGCCATGGCATCCTTGAATGCGACGCT
>JBFLXP010000079.1:0-10306 GCA_040757315.1 Nitrospirota bacterium | reverse complement strand
CCCGGGAATCAATGATATTCTTGGCGGTAATATTTCAGTCATGGCTAAAATCGGACAGATGTTGACTGATGCAAATCTGGTGACTGAAACCCAGGTACAGGAAGCGCTGAATTTACAAATAAAAGAAGGCGGCAGACTGGGCACGAAACTCGTCAAGCTGGGCTATATTTCGGAGGGAACGTTAGTCTCGTTTCTCAGGAAGCATTACGGTATTTCTCATATGAAACCTATTTCACTTGAGGACCTGCTGCAGCGCGAGCCCGTGAATACCGACGTGCCTTTTATAAAGGAATTTATCTCCGGTAAGTCGGTCATGGTGACAGGCGCCGGGGGATCGATCGGGTCGGAGCTGAGCAGGCAGATCAGCAAGTATCATCCTTCGGACCTGCTCCTTTTGGACAGATATGAGAACAGCCTCTTTGACATAGACCTTGAGTTGAGGGCTGCAAAAAACGGGCTTAACATATCAACCATTGTGGCTGATATACAGGATGCCGCCAATCTTGAATATGTCTTTTCCCGATACCGACCACATATTATTTTTCATGCGGCGGCATATAAACACGTTCCTCTGATGGAAAACAATCCGATTGAAGCAGTGAAAAACAACATCTTCGGCACAAAAAATCTCATTGAAGCGTCGCAAAAATATGCGGCTGACAATTTTGTCTTAATCTCAACGGATAAGGCTGTTAATCCGACGAATATCATGGGTGCAACAAAACGTGTCGCCGAATTCCTTACGGTTAATATGAATTCCCACACCAGGACAAAATTTTCTACTGTCCGCTTTGGAAACGTTCTCGGTACGAATGGCAGCGTTATCCCGATTTTTCAGGAACAGTTGAAAAAAGGCGGCCCCCTGACAGTAACCCACCCCGATGCTGAGAGGTTCTTCATGCTTATACCGGAAGCCGTTCACCTGGTAATGACAGCGGCCGCCGCTGGAAACGGCGGAGAAATTTTTGTGCTCGATATGGGGGAAAGAATCAAGATCCTTGACATGGCAGAGAACTTCATCAGGCTTTCGGGGTTTATTCCTCATAAGGAAATCAAAATTGAGTTTATCGGTCTCAGGCCGGGAGAGAAATTGCAGGAAGAGCTTTTTGACGAATCGGAAAAAATGCTTCCAACATTCCACAAGAAACTCTTTATGGCGGTCCCTGAAATTCCTTCTATACATTACTTGCATCTTTGTTGTTCGAGCCTTGAACGTTGCGTAAAAGATTACTCTACCCATGAGGTTATTTCTATAGTTCAGAGTATTGTGCCCAATTTTAGGAGGTATGAGACTCGGGAGGTGACCAATGCACGCGATGCTGCATGCCATGACATGATACATTGAAAGGAGTGTCTGCCATGTTAAAGATTCCGGTATTTTTAAGAAAGGGATTAGGATGAAAAAAGATAAGTGGTCGCAACGTTTGTTTATTGTCGCTTCGTTAATGGTAATGTGTTTTGCATTTGCAAGCTCAGCATCTGCTGTTAGAGTGTACGGTCCGTTTCTGGATGAGGCTACGCAGGGCAACTGGCAGAGGGCGTATGGTGAGTGCTTCTACCTCGTGCCTTGGACCACCGGACTTGGGGAAATGCCTCTCGGAGATGATACTGTCTGTGAAGGCGGTCTGCTGCTCGAAGACAACCTGCTTGCGTGGAAACTGTATATGGATAACGATCAAAATCTGTTTCCTTTCGTCTGGTATTTTGACCCGACCAATCCGAAAAGAATAACCCGTGGCGGCGATCAGTGGAATCCCTGCGCCGATAAATATCTCGGAGCAACGTTCGATAACCACATATCGAGTCTTTATGACCCCCTTGCTTCAGAGCTTAGAGTAACATGGAACGGTTCTCTCACTATCGCTTATTACTTCCTGGAAGAGTTGGTTTGGTGCAGAAGCCTCGACTATGTCCTCCTTGTGAACGGCGTACCGATGAAAAATGGAACGATTTGTGATTTTGACAGAGGCAAATATATTGTCTTCAAGCTAACGGGTCTTCGGGGGGAATCCACGATAAAACTCGACGTGTATAATAATTCCCCATATTCGCTTGCTCCTTGCTGTGCCGGTCAGACCCCGCCGCAGGGAATTGCATCTGAAAACGTTCATCTTTCGGGAGTGTTCGTCAGTGATTGTTTCCAGGGATGCACACCTGGGTACTGGAAACAGCCTCAGCACTTTGAGTCCTGGGTTGATTATGCCACAACACAGACATTCTACAGCGTATTTTCACGGACAATCACAATCAAGTGGAGCAGTGGATGCAAACCGAGGGATGTCGTCGATCCCACTCTGCTACAAGCTTTAAACGCAAATGGAGGCGGTATAAATGTTCTGGCAAGGCATGGTGTTGCAGCCTTATTAAATGCAAGCAATCCGCACGTCTATTACCACTATTCTGTCTCTGAGGTAGTAGAAATGGTGCAGGATGCTATCGATGGGATTGCGGATATGGCAACAGTAGCTCGAAATCTTGAAAGAGCAAATGAGTCCAATTGTCCTCTGAATTAGAACATGAGAGCTGGAGGCTTGTCTAAGCTTCCAGCTCTACTTCGTGTAATTAGTTATGTATAACCGTACTACAGACAACAAAGGGAATGTTCTGATCGTTGACGATGAGCCCAATGCCCTAATGATTCTGTCGGCGATCCTTTCCGACGTGGGATATAAAATATTTGATGCAATGGGCATTGACGGCGCAATCAAAATTATTAACAAACACGATATTGACGCAGTCGTGACCGATCTCAAGATGACCGGAGGCGACGGTACGGATCTATTTCAATATATGAAGCATCATTTTGCCGACATACCCGTTATATTCTTGACAGCCTACGGCACGGTGGACTCCGCCGTATCAGCCATCACACAGGGTGCTTTCTATTACTTCATCAAGCCTCCTGACTATATGAAGCTTAAGGGGATTCTTGCAAGGGCAGTGGAACAGAGGCAATTGAGAAAGGAAATCCAGTCTCTGAAAAGAATATTATCGGTCAAAGAAAAGAAACAGTTTATCGTCGGCAACAACAGCAAAATGCGAAAAATCATGGAAATTATCGAGTCCGTTAAAGACTCTTCGAGCAGCGTCCTGATAAGGGGAGAGACCGGCACGGGCAAAGAGCTTGTTGCGAGGGCACTTCATTTTACGAGCAGAAAAAAAACAGCACCTTTCGTAGCTATTAATTGTGCCGCCGTTCCCAAAGAACTTCTCGAATCAGAACTCTTCGGTTATGAAAAGGGAGCATTCACGGGAGCTTTCTCACGTCGGACCGGCAAGTTTGAAGAGGCTTCCGGCGGCACGCTTTTTCTGGACGAAATATCCGAGCTTGAGATTTCATTGCAGACGAAACTTCTGAGAGTTCTCCAGGAAAGAGAGGTGGAACGGCTCGGAAGCAACAAACGAATCAAGGTTGATTTCAGGCTTATCAGTTCTACCAACAAGGACATCAAGCACGAAGTCAGGGAAGAGCGGTTCCGTGATGACCTGTTCTACAGAATAAATGTCATTGATATTGCCTTACCTCCGCTCAGGGAGAGAACGGACGACATTCCGTTTCTTGTCACCGAGTTCATGAGGGAATTCTGTATAAGGGAAAACAAGAAGCTTTCAGTGGCTGGCGACACTATGGAAATCCTTCGAGAATATTGTTGGCCGGGTAACGTGAGACAACTGAGAAACATCATTGAACGGGCGGTGGTACTCGCAGGCGGACATACCGTTAACTTGAGGGATCTTCCGGATGAGATTTTATCAATATGTAATCGCAGAGTGGATAATAATTCATGTTCCTTTAGAAGTTTGAAAGAAATGGAAACACAGGCGGTGCGTAATGCTATACATGAATGCAGCGGTAACAAGTCCAAGGCTGCCAGAATGCTCGGGATATCGAGAAAAGCCTTCTATAGAAGATTAAGAGAACTTTCGGTCAAGTAATTCTTGGAAAAAAACATTCGTGATAGAAAAGGCATTTATGAAACTATCCTTACTCGAAGAGTTGAATGTCACGGTTGCGGTCCATGTTAAGCGGTTGCAGGAATTTGAAGGTCTAAAAGACTGAATGAGAGGAATATATGCATGGTATTCCTCTATATTTTTGGGTTATACATGTGTCAAAAGGAAACAATGATATTAAATATATGTAGAAAAAGGCTACAGTACCTCACGATATCATCAATTCGGGACATATCAAAGCGCGGTATATATATTTTTTTGACATCATGTCACGTAAGTCGGGGAGGTTAGAATGAAGACCGTGATTTTAGCAGGCGGTTTCGGCACCCGCTTATCCGAGGAAACTACCTTACGCCCAAAGCCTATGGTGGAAATCGGCGGGAAGCCAATACTCTGGCATATCATGAATATTTACGCTGCACACGGTGCAGACGAGTTCATAATAGCGGCAGGATACAAAGCCGAAGTGATCAAAGAATATTTTCTCAATTTCTATGCAATAAACAACAACGTGACAATAGATCTTTCCAATGGCAAGGCCATCGTCCATGATGGAAACCAGCCGAAATGGAAGGTTCACATCATTGATACCGGACTATATACACAAACAGGAGGGCGGTTAAGGCGTCTCGCAAGCTGGCTGAAGGATGAAGATTTGTTTATGTTCACTTACGGCGATGGTGTTGCCGATATTGATATCAATTCACTTCTCAGATTCCATAGAGCACATGGGAAATTGGCTTCTGTGACAACTGTCCGTGCCCCTGCCAGATTCGGAAGAATCGGGTTTAATGGTGACAGCATTTCTGAATTCTATGAGAAACCCGAGGCAGCAGAAGGATGGATAAACGGAGGTTATTTCATTCTGAATCCTAAAGTCATTGATTATATCGATGACGATGAGAGTATCTGGGAACGCACCCCCGTCGAAAGGCTGGCAAGGGACGGCCAGTTGATGGGATACCGGCATTACGGCTTCTGGTCGTGCATGGATACGCTCAAGGAAAAAAACTACCTTGAAGATTTATGGATTTCAGGGAAGGCTCCCTGGAAAATATGGTAACCGGGAGTAAAGCATGAAAATTTTAGTTACTGGCAATATGGGATATATAGGACCTTGCGTCGTACGACAGCTTCGGGTGTCGTATCCTGATGCTGTATTAGTAGGTATTGATACGGGATATTTTGCAGACTGTCTGACAAATGCAGAAATTCTTCCTGAGTGCAGAGTTGATCTGCAGTATTTTTCGGATATAAGGCATCTCCCGGACGATTTGCTCACAGACGTAAATGCAGTCGTGCATTTAGCTGCCATATCAAACGATCCTATGGGGAATACTTTTGAGAAAGTAACTTACGAGATCAATTATCTTGCGAGTGTCGAATTGGGGAAAAAAGCAAAAGAAGCGGGAGTAAAACGATTTGTCTATGCTTCCAGTTGCAGTATGTACGGTTTCGCCGAAGGCGGGCCGAGGACCGAGACAGACCCACTGAATCCGCTGACCGCTTATGCCAAATCAAAAGTTGACACCGAAAAGGGTCTGCAGAAATTGGCGGATAAGGATTTTGTGATAACAAGTCTCAGGTTTTCGACAGCCTGCGGTATGAGCGAGCGGTTGAGGTTGGACTTAGTTCTGAACGATTTTGTAGCATGCGCGGTTGCTTCAAAAAAAATAACTATTCTGAGCGACGGAACACCGTGGAGGCCGTTAATAAACATAAAAGATATGGCGAGGGCTATAGATTGGGCGACGAGCAGGTCCTCTATGAACGGCGGTGAATTCCTGGCGGTCAACGTAGGAAGTGATGGATGGAATTACCAGGTCAGGGATCTGGCTGAGGCCGTGGCTAAAGTAATTCCAGATGTGGAAATCTCGATAAACAAGCACGCCCAGCCTGACAAACGTTCCTACCGGGTCAGTTTTGATCTTTTTAAACGATTGGCGCCCGAACATCAGCCTCGGGTCGACTTAGCCGGCACGATAAGAGAATTGAAGGCCGGGCTGGAAGCGATGGAATTCAAGGATGAGAATTTCCGCAGTTCGAGATTCATGCGACTGATGGTATTGAAGGATCTCCGGAGCAAGGGTATTCTGACTGAAAATCTCGAGTGGGCAAATAGTCGTTAAGCCTCCTGCACACACATAAATGTCGAATAACGCAAATATGTGCCGTTTCTGCAATTCTCCGTTGATACATACATTTACGGACCTCGGCGTGTCGCCTCTTGCGAATTCATATCTGAGAGAGGAACACCTGCACGAGATGGAGCCGTTTTATCCAGTGCGCGCCTGCGTATGTGACAACTGCTATCTAGTACAGGTGCCGGTATTCGAAGCCCCTGAGAAAATATTTGGCGAGTACGCGTATTTTTCTTCCTTCTCGGAAAGCTGGCTCAAACATGCGGCGGATTATGCCGGCATGATGATCGAACGTTTTCATTTCGGCTCTCAAAGCCGTGTTATCGAGATCGCGAGCAACGACGGTTATCTCCTCCGGTACTTTAAGAAAAAAGGTATACCGGTATTGGGTATCGAGCCTGCAAGGAACGTCGCAAAAGCTGCACAAGAGGCGGGCATTCCCACTGTGGTCAAATTCTTCGGAGCTCAAACAGCCGGGGAAATGTCTGCCGCCGGCATCCGCGCCGATCTTCTGATCGGTAACAACGTGCTCGCTCACGTACCGGACATTAATGATTTTTTAAGAGGAATGAAAACGATATTGAACCCTCATGGAATTCTGACTATGGAGTTCCCTCACCTGATGAGTCTCATAGACGAAAACCAGTTCGATACGATTTACCATGAACACTTCTCATATTTTTCATTCATCACCGTAGAGCGGATCTTCGCGCACCACGGGCTCACTCTGTTCGATGTGGATGAACTGCCGACGCACGGCGGTTCTCTGAGGATCTATGGCGGGCATAGCGAGGATACTTCAAGACCGGCCGGCAAGAAGGTGGCCGATCTGAAAATACGGGAAGAATCCGCGGGCTTCACGCGGTTGGAGTACTATAGTTCATTTTCTGCGAAGGTGGAAGCGATAAAGAGGAAGATACTTAAATTTCTGATAGAAGCTAAAGAGGAGAAGAAAACCTTAGCAGGGTACGGAGCACCGGCTAAGGGTAACACCCTTCTGAATTACTGCGGCATCAGGTCTGATTTTATCGATTACGTCGTCGACAGGAGTCCGCACAAACAGGGACTTTATCTTCCCGGCACCCATATCCCGATTTATCATCCTGATAAAGTTCGGGAGACAAAACCCGATTACCTTGTGATACTCCCATGGAATCTCAGGGACGAGATCATGGGTCAGATGTCGCATATTCGGGGATGGGGGGGGAAGTTTGTGGTGTTCATCCCGGAAGTCAGGGTGTACGATTGAGGTTCACAGGAACCGGCCTCAAAGGCGTATGTGTCGTGGAACCCGAAAAACTCGAAGATGAACGCGGCTTTTTTGCCAGGACATGGTGCCTCCGGGAATTCAAGGAGCGTGGTCTGAACTTTCAATTAGTACAGTGCAGCGTCTCTTTCAATACAAAGAAAGGAACGCTTCGCGGGATGCATTATCAGACGGCGCCGCATGAAGAAGCCAAATTGGTCAGGTGTACAATGGGCTCCGTCTACGATGTCATCATAGACCTGCGCAAGGACTCGGAAACTTACAAAAGATGGCTGGCTGTCGAATTGACCGCTGAAAACCACAGGATGCTTTACATACCGGAGGGCTTCGCTCACGGGTTCCTGACACTCGCGGATGACACGGAAGTCTTCTACCAGATGTCGGAATTCTATCATCCCGACTGTGCGAGAGGGGTCAGATGGAATGATCCGGCCTTCAGCATCAGGTGGCCCACAAATGTCACTGTCATTTCCGACAGGGATAGGACCTATCAGGATTTTGGCGAATGAAAATTGCACTGCAGCATCATGAAAACATCGGCAAGGAGATGTACGGCCTGATTTCAGAACTGTACCCAATATGCCGAAGCATCACGGGAAACGGGGTACGGGAAACGCTGAGAAGTATCAAAAAAGTTATCCCCTTAGAAATACATGAAGTGCCATCCGGTACACGTGTCTTTGATTGGACGGTTCCCAAGGAGTGGAACATAAAAGACGCCTATATCAGAAATTCAAGGGGCGAGAAGATAATCGATTTCAGCAAGAACAATCTGTACGTTCTCAACTACAGTGTGCCCGTTAATAGAAAAGTTACCTTGGGAGAACTGAAGGGGCACGTTTACACATTGCCCGATCATCCTGAATGGGTCCCCTATCGCACTTCCTACTATCAGGAAAACTGGGGATTCTGTATGAGCCACAATCAGTTTATGAGCCTTGAGGATGATGAATATGAAGTTCTAATCGAGTCGTCACTCCAGGACGGCCATCTGACATATGGTGAGTATTGCGTCAAAGGAGAAAAGACAGAAGAAGTTTTAATATCCTGCCATATATGCCATCCTTCGCTGTGTAATGATAATCTTTCGGGGATGGCTTTATCGACTTTTCTTGCGCGACACCTGAGCGGGGCATCCCTCAGATACTCATATAGATTTCTATTCATCCCCGGAACAATCGGCTCTATAACGTGGCTGAATTTAAACGAGACTAAAGTATCGGATATAAAGCATGGCTTAGTTGCCGCCTGTCTTGGCGACTCCGGAAAATTCACATACAAAAAAAGCCGCCTGGGTAACGCAGAAATTGACAAAGCAGTTTTTTGCGCATTGAAGGAGTCAGGAGATGATTTTGAGGTGCTTGATTTTGTTCCGTACGGCTATGATGAGCGGCAATACTCTTCGCCCGGGTTCAATCTTCCCGTGGGATGTCTGATGAGAACACCTTATGGTCGTTATCCTGAATATCATACATCCGCAGATGATCTCAGTTTCGTGCATCCCGAATGCCTTGCCGGTTCTCTGTCACTATTTCTCTCTGTCCTGAACATCATCGAGAATAATGAGAGATATCTCAATCAGAATCCCAAATGCGAACCTCAGCTGGGTAGGAGGGGCCTATATCAGTCCACCGGCGGACAGCAGGATAAAAAGCTGCGGGAACTTGCCATGCTCTGGGTGTTGAATCTTTCGGACGGACGCCACACTTTACTCGATGTATCGGAGAGAGCGGGGTTACATTTCAATCTTGTAATCGAAGCGGCGGACGCACTGAAGGAGCACGATTTATTAAAGGCAATCTAAGAGATTCCCGATCTACATATGAGCAGATTCGTGCAAAAAGCCAAGATTTTTGTTCCCCCTGTCATGAGGCAGGAGATAAGAAAGTATCTCGATGAGATGAAAGTCTGGATAGCATATAACACCGGCGTTTTGCCGGATTTCCTCATTATTGGAGCCCAGAAATGCGGAACGACTTCCCTTTACAATTATCTGATACAGCATCCGTGCATTTATCCTGCGTCCGTCAAAGAGGTCGGATTCTTTGACAGATATTATGAAAAAAGCCTGAAATGGTACCGGGCACAGTTTCCATCCGCATTCAGCAAATATTACCTGAAATTTATCGGTAAACAGCGTTTCATTACCGGAGAGGCCAGTACCGGATATGTTTTAAACCCACATGCCTTGGAGAGGATTTTCAAAATCACCCCACGGGCAAAATTGATACTGCTTTTGAGAAACCCCGTAGACAGGGCCTATTCACATTATCAGCACACTCTGAGAATCGGCATGGAAGATTTATCTTTCGATGCTGCTATCGAAAAAGAAGATGAAAGAATCGGTGACGCATGGGAGAAAATGAAGTCTGATGAAAACTATTATAACTTTGATATCGCATTATACGCATATTTGCGCACCGGCACCTATATAGATCAGGTTGAGTTACTGTTTAAACTGTTTGCAAAAGAACAGATATTGATAGTGAAAGCAGAAGAATTCAATTCCCATCCGGCAGATATTTTTCGCGGCGTTTTGGATTTCTTGAACATGCCTCCCTATGAACGGGAGCTTTCCGTGAAGCACAATGCGGGCAACTATCCACCTATGGATCCCGCCATAAGACAAAAGCTCGGGAATTATTTTAAACCGTACAACCATGCGTTATATCACTTTCTGGGAAGAAATTTTAACTGGGATGCGTAGCGAAAAGGGACACGTAAATGGAAAAAGCATCCACGCTGGCGAATAAAAGAATCCTTATCAGCGGCGCAAGCGGGTTCATCGGTTCCCATTTATCAATGAGGCTGTATCGGATTGGAGCAGAGCTTCATGGAATATTCAGGACCGGACACGCTGTCAGAGACAGCAATTTGACCTGGTGGCAGGGCGATATGGAAGACGAGACATTTGTCAGAGAAGTTCTTTCTTCGGTCAAACCAA
>JBFLXP010000078.1:0-10335 GCA_040757315.1 Nitrospirota bacterium | reverse complement strand
ACGCTGGAAAGTATTTATGGAGAGCGGCCCCAAAATCAAAGACCTGATTGCATTCCATACAAGTCTCAAGCTTACAGCATTGGCCCATAGTCCAAAACACTATAGCGCTCTCGGAAGACTTGTTGCCCAGGTAAAGAGATACCGGCCCGCTGTGCTGTATTCTGAATACATAAGGAAACTGATGGAGGGGTTGCGCCTTATCGCCACGGTCAAGAAAAACACAAATGTCCTGCTGCATGTAGCCGGATATTTCAAAAAACAGATGACGCCTGAGGACAAAAGGGAACTGCTTGAAGTTATCGAGCAATATCACAAGGGACACATACCTTTGATCGTTCCGATAGTCCTTATTAATCACTGCGTGAGAAAATTCGATGAACCCTATCTCAAAAATCAATTCTATCTGAATCCGCATCCCCTGGAATTAATGCTTCGAAACCATGTTTAAGAAGGCAATTTGAAACCCACTCCTATCAATAATCATGAATATGCTCCCCTCCACAAACGGTTTAAAAATTCCTTATAAGGCAGGATGGTAATTCCGTCCAATGACCGGGGGCGGGGCTCAAGACTGATGCAGAGATATCTTTTGAGTTTCTTCTCTTCGGCCAGAGCCCGCAGGGATCTTAAATCCTGAGAGGAGACATTCTCCTTGGCCTTCACCTCGACGGCGGTGTGGTCACCCACTATGAAATCGACCTCGAATCCGGAAGTGGAGCGCCAATAACCCAGAGGTTCGGACGAGATATAATCGCTATAGGAACGCAGTTCATGAAATAGCCAGGTCTCGAAAGCTTCGCCGAATTCGGGAGTTCCCGGACGGAACTCCCGCCCTTGAAGCGCCGCTGCCACTCCAATATCGAAGAAATAGAATTTTGAAGAAACCAGCGGTTTTCTCTTTCCGGTCCTGCGCCATGCAGGAAGTTCGTGCAGCACAAGAGTATCCTTAAGAATCTCGAAATACTCGTATACGGTTGTGCGAGGCACCTGAGCATCGCTCGCTACATTCGTAAAGTTGACCATCGTGCCGTTACACAAAGCGGCAACCCTCAGAAAACGGCTGAAGGCCGGCACATTACGGGCTGCTCCTTCGGCCACAATCTCCTGCTGGAGATAAGATCCGGCGTAGGCCTGGAGGTCGGCGCGGGGATCATCCGAGAAATAGATCGAGGGAATCAACCCGCTCC
This sequence comes from Nitrospirota bacterium, assembly GCA_040757315.1. Taxonomy (GTDB): domain Bacteria; phylum Nitrospirota; class Thermodesulfovibrionia; order Thermodesulfovibrionales; family SM23-35; genus JAKLQR01. The sequence continues at coordinate 9,148 of JBFLXP010000078.1, read as the reverse complement.
GGACAACTCGCAACAAATCGAAATGCTTACCCAGTTCCCGGCTCGTCAAAGGATGCAAATATTTCGTGCGTGCCCTGCCGCCGAGCAAGTTCACGCCGCCTCCGCGGAGCTTTCGGGCGCTTGAGCCGGTAAGCAGAAAGCGAACGGCACGCTCCTCAATGAGCCGGTGCACCTCATTGAGCAGGATGGGCAGACGCTGAATTTCATCGATAACCACGAGGCGGTCCGCGGAGGTCAATTCCTGAGCCAACCGGCCTGGATTCTGGTTCATTGCCAGAAATATGGATGTATCAAGAAGATCGTAAACCTTGGCCCCGCTCAAGGTGTGGCGGATTAGTGAAGTCTTCCCGGTCTGGCGGGGACCGAGAAGAAAAAGAGATTTCTTTTTAAGCAGCGACTCCAGATCGAGAAGCCGGTCTATATAAAGTCCGCTGCTGCTTTCCTGCTTTGTTGCCATAGTCGTCATATATCATGATAAATGACGATAATAATGTCAAGATTTTTATGAGCTAAGACTTTGAAAAAAGTATTATTATCACCCGCTCTGTGAGGGATTTGACGAACCTTAAATGAAGAATCAGTATTATCTGAAGCCGTCCCGTGGAATTGATGCTTGAGAATCACGTTTAGGAAACTACTGGAAATTGAGGCGGGGAATAGCAGAGAATTGAGCCTGACATTATCTCGATGATTTCGTCATTTACTTTGCAGGACCCTTGTCCCACATGCTGCAAAACTTAGAAGAGTCAAGAATGAATAATTTTTGTTGAACCACTGGTAATGATCGCTATGTAGCCAGAAATTTTGTCGACAAACACTGCTTCATCCGAAATATAGACAGCGGTTTGCGAAGCGGCTCAAATCGACAGATCGCGATTGCTCGGCAACTTGGGAGTTATTTTGTTTTCCAAAGTATATAGAAATATATATGCACCTATCTGCCGCTCCGATTGCCGAGATACAAGTTTCCACGAAGTCTCATGGACTTCATCACTAATTCCATGTTTCAATGAGATCACTTTAATGTAGAACTCATAAAATCTTTCCAAAGAAGCAGTAAAAGAAGAGACTGCCTCACGATAATATCCATCAGTAATAGCATACGCTCCCAAATCGAAAAAAATCTCAAAATCTAATTGCTGCAACAATGTGTAAGTTTTATGTCCTTCTGAACAGATCATTTCATATACACCATCGTCACGAATATCGACGTCACAAAAATCAGAAACAAAGAACCCTTTCAACACATCTTTGTTTTTTTCGAGCAATTCCTTAAGAGCTTCAAAATTCTTTTCTTGCAAGAGTCTCACAACATTAGGCAGGACCTGCCCTTGAAATATTTTCTCTTGAAGGCAGCGCATACAATAAATACGCAGCTTCATCTGTTGTCTTCTTGTTGTTTGCTCATATATATAGGGCGCTGACACTTAGTGCATATTGACTTAGAAATCACGCCATACGATTGGTTTCCTTAATTTATCGATAAACCGTGCCATGGTACCATGACTTAATGAATTCCCGTAGTACTCAGGATTATTTTTATCAGGTTTGGAGTGTGTTAAGTCCCAAAGGGGAGAGAGTGCGATTAATCTGCTCAACGAACGTTGTTGAGACAATGAGGGGCTATCAGAGCGAATAACAGCGCAACGACTATCATGATGAGAGGAAAATTAATATCAATCGCAAATAGACTCTTACGGCCTTCTTTATTCTTCCTATAAATCCAGAAGGACAACTCCGCTTCCCTCCGCTCAATTCTGTTTGTACTCTACCCCATTTTAACAGAGAAGACGAACAATGTTTCAGGAAGTATTTGACAGTAAAACCTAACCTGCGGGCGAACTGTGAAAGCTGTTCTTCCTCAAGCCCTGACTTGCGGCTTCATACCAAATATTCTGCAAATCGCCTTCGCCAAGTCTTTGTCGACGACAATAGCTCCACCATGGTGCAGATCTATCACGATATCTATCTTGTCGATCAAGGTTCTCATATTCTTCATGCATCCTACGATCTGGACAATCTGAATGTTTTTCTTATCCAGAAGCTTCTCGATCTGTTCTAATTGCGCATCACTTCTTCCGTAAATTTCATCGATGATAAGTGTGATCTTCTGATCCATTTTGAAGAGTGATTGAATGTCCTCAACCATGGTCATATCTTTCTTGAGCGACGAGATATAGGTCAGATATTTCTCGTAACTTCCCGGCCTTCCTTTTCCTTCGAAATCAACTGGATTCCCGACATAGTAGACTTCGGAATTGTTCTGAAGTGCCTTGATAGTATTCGTTATCTTACCGACTCCCCAAACACCGCGTATGAGAATATTTTTATAGCGGGCAAGGACTTTCTTGATATTATCGGGATTGTCTTTTGTAAACTCGACTTGTCTGTCACTCTCCGGTTCGTCCTTTCCCATCAATCTCACGAATATTCCTTTTTTTATTTGTCGATTCTTCGCAATTGGGCGTAATTTTCGTCACTTACCACTTATATACACAATTATATCACGAAGGAAATGTGCGTTGGTCAGGATCCGTATATCGCGAAAATGGGAGGACAACGGTTCTTAGAAGTGCTTGGCAGGGGCAGCCACACGGGGCTCCCCGTACAACAATTTATCCGCCGGACGACGCACGCGGTTTGTTTTACTTTATCCCGTATTTTTGCAGGCGGTGGCGGAAGGACCGGAAAGTCAAATGGAGGAGTTTGGCCGCGTCTGTCTTTACTCCGTTTGCTTTTTCGAGCGCCTGGACAATATAGCGTTTTTCGATATCGCTGATTATGGCGTCGACATCGACGCCGCCATCGGTAATCGCCTCAACACTTCCGAGATCCTCTTTCTGGCCGGTGATTTCAGGAGGAAGATCTGCCAGGGTGACTTCGTTTCTGTCCACAAACAGCGCGATCCGTTGAATAACGTTTTCGAGTTCTCTAACGTTTCCCTTCCAGTAATAATCCATAAGGGCTCTCATGGCTTCGGCGGAGACATTCTTCGGCTGAGGAGAAAGCTTTGCAAGAAAGTGGTCTATAAGCAGAGGGATATCCTCTCTCCGTTCCCTCAGGGGCGGAATATGAATCGGCACCACGTTCAGCCGGTAAAAAAGGTCCTCACGAAACCGGCCGTTTGCGATCTCTTCCTTCAAGTCTTTGTTAGTGGCGGATATTGTCCTCACATCGACTTTGATATCCGTCGTTCCCCCCAGGCGCCTGAATGTGCCGTGCTCGAGAACCCTGAGGAGTTTCACCTGGAGATTGAGCGGCATTTCTCCGATCTCGTCAAGAAAGATGCTGCCTCCGTCCGCGATCTCGAAAAGTCCCTGCTTGTTGGACTGGGCGCCTGTGAAAGCCCCTTTCATATAGCCGAATAGTTCGGACTCGAGGAGTCCCTCGGGGAACGCCCCGCAATTGATAGTCACCATGTTCTTGTTCTTTCTGTCGCTGAGAGTATGGAGCGCGTTCGCGACCAACTCCTTGCCCGATCCGCTCTCTCCCGTAATAAGAACGTTCGAGTTGCTCTGCGCAATTCTCGGCAAAAGCTTGAACAGCTCCTGCATTTTGGGGCTTTTCCCGATTATATTCTGAAGGGAATACGTCGCCTCGACCTTCTGGCGCAAGAGGTTGAGTTCTTCGCTCAGACGTTTCTTTTCGATCGCTTTCCGGACGATTAACCTGATCTCTTCGATGTTGAAGGGCTTGTGGATATAGTCGTATGCGCCGAGCTTCATAGCCTCAATCGCCGTCTCCGTCGTTCCGAAGGCGGTGATCATGATAACCATGGTTTCCGGGGACACTTCCTTGACCTTCTTCAGCACCTGGAATCCGTCGGCTCTGGGCATTTTCATATCCGTGATAACGAGATCGAAGATGTCCTTTTCGATAGCGGAAAGGCCTTCGATTCCGTCGGACGCGGCGGCGACATCGTAATTCTCCCCTTCAAGGAGGATCTTGAGTATCTCCCGCATGCTTTTTTCGTCCTCGACAATGAGGATCTTAGCCTTTTGTTGTTTCATTCTTCACCGGTAGTATAACCTTAAAAGTCGTGCCGATTCCAGGGACGCTCTGCACTGTGATCGTGCCTCCCTGCTCTTCCATTATCCTGTATGCTATTGCGAGACCCAGCCCTGTGCCTTCGTCTTTCGTGGTATAGAACGGGTAGAAAATCTTTTCGATCTGCTTTTCCTCTATGCCGGTTCCCGTGTCCTCAAAGGTGATGAGGAGATTCCTTCCTTCATAAAGGGTCGCTACGTCCAGAGTCCCGCCGTGAGGCATCGCCTCCAACGCGTTCAGTCCGAGATTCCAGAATACCTGCTGCATTTTCTGCGGATCCGCCTTCACTTCAGCCTTTCCATCGTACCGTTTTCTGATAACGATGTTGTCTCTTTTCTGGTCCAGATTCCGCAGGAGTTCGACCGTATCGTCAAGCAGTTCGTGGAGATCGAACTTCTTATATGCCGGAGGAATCGGGCGGGAGTACGTGAGAAAGTCCTTGATGATTCTGTCCAGACGGCTCATCTCCTTCAGGGCGATCTCCATAAGTCGCTCTTTGTAGTTTTTGGGGACTGTGTCTTCTTTCAGAATCTCGATTGAACTCTTGAGAGATGCAAGGGGGTTTCTGATCTCGTGAGCTATGTTCGAGGAAAGCTCACCGATCGCAGCCCACTTCTCCTTCTGTTTCATCGCAGCCTCAAGCCTTTTCCACTCCGTGAGATCCTGGAATATCACTATATAACCTTTGGTGGTTTCATCGGCGCCCTTGAAGACCGAGATCCCGAGTCCGATTATCTTATGAACTCCGCCGAGTGGCAGCGTTTCCTCCATACGGCCTTCCGGGAGGGGAACGCGAAGAAACGGCATTACCGCGTCAATTTTGCCGCCGACGATGTCTGCCCTTTTCATCCCGGTTATCCGTTCTGCGGATCTGTTAAAAAGCTGAACCGTCCCCGACGAGTCGGTGGTCATGAGACCGCTCGGAAGGCTCTCAACCACTTCCTGACTGAAAAACTCGAGTTCCCTCAGATCCAGATCTTTTTCGGCAAGCTTTTTCGTCGTTTTCTCGAGCCGCGATGAGAGATATCCGCTGAGCATCGCTATCAGGTAGAACGATATGATATGAAGAAAGAAATTATATAGATAATCCTTTCCTTTCGCAAAACTGGGCGATACGACAGGAACGATCCCTTCAAACTGGAGGCTCAGCAAAGTTCCATACGCAGCGCTGCTCAGCGTTGCGATGACATATCCAGCTTGCCTGTTGAGCACAATGCTGGACGCGAGAATGGTGAGGACAAGGGTATAGGAAAAAGAGCTCTCGATGCCGCCCGTCAAATAAATAAGAGCTATTTCGAAGAAAACGTCGAGTACGAGCTGGAAGTAAGCGAACGCAACGAGATTTCGAACTATGCGCAGCGATATAAAATAGACTACGGAAGAGCCATAGAATGCGATGACCAGGTAGACAAACGAGCCGGCGGAAGGAACGCGCTCAAAAACGCCAAAAAAATATGACGAACTAAAGAAAAGTGTGACGAATAAAACTCTGAAAAGGATCAGAGCCCTAATTCTGTTCCTTAGTCCACTGATATCCTCTGCTGACATCCTCACCCGATGCGCGGCTGTCTATTTTATCAGGGTGATCAGCTTGAATATCGGCAGATACCTCGCGACGACGATAAAACCGACAGCGCCCCCGAGAAATACCATAAGTAAAGGTTCCATCATCGCAGTGAGGTTCGATACAGCCGCGTCCACTTCGTCGTCATAGAAATCGGCTATCTTCGCGAGCATAGCATCGAGTGCACCGGTCGACTCACCGACGGCAATCATATGTGTAACCATTGGAGGGAAAACCTTCGCTTTCGTGATAGGTTCTGCAAGGGTCTTACCGCCGACGACGCCTTTTCGCACATCCATAATCGCATATTCGACGACCTTGTTCCCCGACGTTTTAGCTGTAATCTCAAGCCCGTCAAGAATAGGGACTCCGCTGCTCACAAGAGTACCAAGCGTCCTCGTGAATTTAGCCACCGCTACTTTGTTGAGCAGAACGCCGAATATCGGCAACCTCAAGAGGATTTTGTCGATAATATGTTTACCTTTTTCAGTCCGCCTCACCTGAATGATGAATACCACGAATCCGATGATCGCCGCCAGAATCATCAGGCCGCCGATTCCGGCAAGGAAGTCGCTGAAGCCGATGATCATCCGGGTGGGCAGTGGAAGCGTTCCACCAAGCTGGGCGAACATCTTCGCAAATGTCGGCACGACGAAAATCATAATAACGGCAATGACAAGAACCGCGATGGACGTAACCACCGCCGGATAGATCATCGCTCCTTTAACTTTTTTCTTCAGCTTCATCGCCTTTTCAATGTAACTCGCCAGCCTGTTTAATATCGTATCCAGAATACCGCCTGCCTCGCCGGCGGCCACCATATTCACATACAACTCGCTGAAGACCCTCGGATGTTTTTTGAGCGCATCGGCATACGTTGCTCCCGACTCAACGTCCCCCTTGACCTGCTGGAGAGTTTTTGAAAGCGTTTTGTTTTCGACCTGCATCGACAGGATATCAAGGGCCTGAACGAGGGGAAGGCCCGCGTCTATCATTGTGGCGAATTGGCGGGTGAAGACGACTATGTCTTTGTCTTTCACTCTGCCGCCCAACCCCAGTCGCAAAATTTTTTTCTGTTTCTCCGTGATGATCGTAGGCGTGATGTTTCTCCGCCTCAGCTGAGCGATTACTTCATCTTTTGTCCCGGCGGTAATTTCTCCAGATTCGATCGTGCCTCTTACTGTTTTGCCTGACCATTGATATACGAGAGCCATTTTATCCCCTCCCCCTGCCGGAAGTTGCTGGCATGCCCTTCTGTATCATCTGTATAATTTCATCCGGTATCGGCGATCTTCCGACAGCGTCTTCGTATGATATGAGACTTTTGGTAAAAAGCTCATAGAGCGACTGATTCATCGTTTGCATGCCGAATTTTGCCTGTCCTGTCTGCATCATCGAATAAATCTGATGGATCTTGTCTTCCCTGATGAGGTTTCTGATGGCAGGGTTGGGCACGAGCAATTCGACCGCCAGGACCCGGCCCGTTCCTGTTTTCTTTGGAATCAGTTGTTGAGCAAAAATGCCCTCCAGAACAAAAGACAATTGAACCCTGATCTGCTCCTGCTGGTGTGGGGGGAATACATCGATGATCCGGTTTATCGTCTGGACCGCGGAATTCGTGTGGAGCGTCGCCAACGTCAAATGCCCTGTCTCCGACACCGTCAGAGCAGCTTCAATCGTTTCCAGGTCGCGCATCTCTCCGATGAGCACAACGTCCGGGTCCTGCCTGAGAACGTAACGGAGAGCAGACTTGAACGACATGGTATCGGCGTTAACCTCCCGCTGGTTGATGAGGCACTTCCTGTGCGGATGAAGATACTCTATCGGGTCCTCTATGGTTATGATGTGGTCGTAACGTTCGGAATTTATCCGGTCGACCATAGCAGCAAGGGTTGTCGATTTTCCACTGCCCGTCGGCCCCGTGACGAGGATCAGTCCTCTCGGTTTCTTCACCATTTCGATAACAATCTCCGGCAAACCGAGTTCCCTGAACCCGCGTATTTCGAATGGTATGGTTCTGAACGCCCCTGCAACCGCTCCCCTCTGCATGAAGATGTTTGCTCTGAACCTGCTGAGCCCTTTCACTCCAAACGACAGGTCGAGTTCGTTGTTCTCTTCGAACTTGTGCTTCTGAGCGTCGGTCAGAATGCTATAACAGAGCGCCTTCGTGTCCGCAGGGTTCAGAGGCGGATTGTCCACGTTGACCAGCTTTCCATCTATTCTCAACCTTGGAGGACTTCCCGTCGTGATATGCAGGTCCGAAGCATTTTTTTCGATCATCATTTTCAGCAGATCGTACAGTGTAGCCATTCACTCACCCCCTGGATCTCTATTTATTTCACGTCCGTTTGTCAATCGTCGATTGTGAAATTATATCACAGCGCACCGGAACCGATAATTCATATCCGGCAGGCAACATCAACGATCAGTCTCCAAATGTGACTCTCATAACTTCCTCGAGCGATGTGACGCCCTCTTTCACCTTCGTCAGACCGCTCTGCCGGAGCGTCTTCATCCCGAGTCTCATCGCCGTCTTTTTCAACTCGTCCGCCGACGCACCTTCGAGAACCATCTCCTTGATCTCCGAACCGACCGGCATGACCTCATAGAGGGCGATCCTTCCTTTGTAGCCTGAATTATTGCACGACGGACAACCCCTTCCCTTATGAGGCCTGACAGTTTCAGCCTCTTCTTCCGGGTATCCTATCTGAACAAGAGTAGGCACCGGAATCTTCTCCTCCTGCCTGCACTGCGGGCATATCTTGCGTGCAAGTCTTTGCGCGGCAATAAGGATTACCGATGCAGAGACCAGAAAAGGCTCGATGCCCATGTTCAAGAGCCTGCTTATGCTGCTCGGCGCGTCATTGGTATGCAGAGTGCTCAGCACGAGATGTCCGGTGAGAGCCGCCTTAACGGCAATCTCGGCTGTCTCAAAGTCTCGAATCTCCCCGACAAGAATGATGTCCGGACTCTGGCGCAGGAACGATCTCAAGGCCGAAGCGAAGGTCAGACCGATTTCTTCCTTAACCTGAACCTGGTTCATGCCAAGAAAATTGTACTCCACGGGATCTTCGGCCGTCATGATATTGATCCCCGGTTTATTGAGATAGTTCAGAGCGGAATAGAGCGTCGTGGTCTTGCCGCTTCCGGTCGGTCCCGTGACAAGGATCATTCCATAAGGCTTGTCGAGGACCTCCATGAATTTCCCCAGCGCCCCTTCTTCAAAACCTAATCTCGTTAGATCCACCTGAAGATTCGATTTATCGAGTATCCTGAGAACAGTCTTTTCTCCGAAGAGGCACGGGAGTACGGAAACGCGGAAATCAATCTCTTTTTTCCGCCCGAGCCTCAATTTGATTCTTCCATCCTGAGGCAGTCTCCTCTCTGCTATGTCAAGCTTTGCCATGATTTTGAGGCGCGAGGTTATGGGGTTCTTTATCCTGAGGGGAAGATTCATCGCGTTGAAGAGAACTCCGTCAACTCTGTACCGCACGCGCAGCGTGCTTTCATAGGGCTCGATATGGATATCGCTTGCAC
>JBFLXP010000077.1:0-10392 GCA_040757315.1 Nitrospirota bacterium | reverse complement strand
GACCCTTCCTCGAAGACGCATGTTCTCCTCATCTCCGGCAGGGAAAAACCAAGATATATCAAATACTACGCCACTCCCCTTGAGCGTCTTCACGACCTTCCGCCCGGCATCTCGGATGACAGGTTGATAACAGAAAATATAGAAAATATCAGAAAGAGTGTGCGCAGCGGTATCGGAGTAGGAGATGAAGAAATTCTCCTCCTCATGGTCGGATCGGGCTTCGAGACGAAAGGACTCGACCGTTCTCTTGGGGCGGTTTCCGGCCTGCCCGACAGGCTGAGGAAAAAGACCAAGCTCGTTGTGATCGGTCGTGGAAAGACAAAACCCTTTGAGCATATGGCCAGGCGGTTGCGCATTTTTGAGCGATTAATTTTTTTGGGCGGTCGGGATGATGTCCCCCGGTTCATGGTCAGTGCCGATCTGCTACTGCATCCTGCCCGTTCAGAAAACACCGGAACTGTTCTGATCGAAGCTATGGCGGCAGGGCTTCCTGTTCTGGCGACAGATGTCTGCGGGTATGCCTTTTATGTCAGCGCGGCCCGCGCCGGACTGCTTATCCCGTCGCCTTTTGAACAGCGGTCATTCAATGAACTTCTCCGGCAGATGCTGGAATCTCCGGAACGGGAGGCGTGGAAACATAATGGTATGACTTACGTGAGCAGGAACGATTTTTTCAGCATGCCCGAAAAGGCTGCGGACGTGATCGAGTCTCTGGCAAAAAAGGCTAATCCCCGATGATGGAACTTCGTGCAGATCTCCGGAATTTTTTTGGAAGCAACGACGTCTTTGAGAATATTCTGAACGCTGAAGGCAGGGTCTTTCGCGAACACAAAAACCGGAAAACCGTGTACGTCGTCAAAGACGGAAAAGGGTATTTCATAAAGATCCATCGCGGAATCGGCTGGAAGGAGATATTCAAGAACCTTTTAAGCCTGCGGTGGCCGGTCTTGAGCGCCGGAAACGAATTGTGTGCGATCAGGCGACTTGAGGAAATCGGCATCGAAACTGCGAAGGTGGCAGGGTTCGGAGAACGGGGGATGCGACCGGCATGGCTTGAATCCTTTCTCATAACCGATGATCTCGTGAACACGATAAGTCTTGAAGATTTCAGCAGAGACTGGAGATCTCATCCGCCTGATTTCACTATGAAATCAGCCATCATAGAGAGGGTGGCCGGTATCGCCCGTCTCCTCCACCGAAGCGGGATAAACCACAGGGATTTCTACATATGCCACTTTCTGCTCGATACTTCCGGTCTGAATAAGAATGACGATTATGAGGGATTACATATCTACCTGATAGATCTGCACCGGATGCAGATGAGAGAGAGGACGCCGCTTCGCTGGAGAATAAAAGACCTCTCGGGTCTTTTATTCTCCAGCATGAACATCGGTTTGACAAAAAGGGATATCTTCCGGTTCATGAAGGCATACAGTGGAAAACCTCTAAGAAATACCTTGACAGAAGATGCATCTCTCTGGTCTCAGGTGTTCAGGCGGTCGGTGAAACTCTATGAGCGGCATTTCGGACGCCGGCCCGATGTTCCTTTTTTCTGACCGTCAAGCGGACCTTTTAGTGCATAAGAATTATGATCTATTTCCTCGACGCCATGCCCTGATCAAACCTCATCGCCTTGAAAGGCTTTGAGGGATGCCTTCCCTTCTATGCAACGACAGGGTCAACTCAGGCAATCAAATTGCCGTGCGAGCGTGCCATCGCCATGCCGTCTCGACAATCGTATCAATTTCCGCGTACCGGGGCATCCAGCCGAGTGTATCAACGGCCTTTTGACTGCTACTTATGAGAACCGCTGGGTCTCCGGGCCGTCTGTCCGCCTCGATTATTGCAAAATCCCGCCTGCTTACCCCTCTGACGGAATCAATCACTTCCCTCACCGAATACCCGACCCCATTGCCGAGATTAAACGAATCGCTCTTTTCCGTGGACTCAAGGTATTCAAGCGCCTTGACATGCACATCGGCGAGGTCTGTCACGTGGATGTAGTCCCGTATGCAGGTTCCATCGCGGGTCGGATAGTCGGTGCCGAATATTCTTATGTCTCTATTCTTGCCGAGGGCAGCATATATGATCAGGGGAATCAAGTGTGTTTCGGGGTCATGCAGTTCGCCGATTTCAGCATCCGGATCAGCGCCAGCCGCGTTGAAATACCTCAGATTTACGTACTTTATTCCATAAGCGCTGTCGTAGTCTTTCAAAATCTCTTCGATCATGAGTTTGCTCTTCCCGTACGGATTTATCGGCTTCTGAGGGTGGTCTTCGGAAATCGGCAAGACATCGGGAATTCCATAGGTCGCACAGGTCGACGAAAAGATGAAACGGCGCACATTGAACTCCCTCATCACATCCAAGAGATTGAGGGTATTCACGACATTATTGAGATAGTATTTCGCCGGCTCGACGACCGATTCGCCGACATAGGCGAAAGCGCTGAAATGCATAACCGCATTGATCGGATATTTCTCGAAACAAAGCCTCACTTGATCTTTATGGGCTAGGTCGCCGAGAACAAACTCACCCCATTTCGCGAATTCCCGGTGTCCGTATACCAGATTGTCAAAGACGATCGTTTTGTGTCCCCCCACAGAGAGAAGCTTGTTGACGTGTGATCCGATGTATCCGGCGCCGCCTGCGATGAAGATCATCGCGATTGTTCGCCGAGCACTTTCTTGAAGTATTGGATCGTCTTTGTCAGCCCTTTTTCGAGAGGAGTCTTCGCCTGCCATTTCAGCTTCGACTTTGCAAGAGCTATATCCGCCTGCCTCTGCTTCGGATCGTCCGGAGGTAGCGGCTTATAGATAATTTTTGACCTGGATCCCGTCATTTTTGTCACAAGCCGGGCAAGCTGAAGGATCGTAAACTCCCGGGGATTTCCCAGATTGACCGGGCCGGTGAAATCATCGGAACTGTCCATCAGTCTTGTAAGGCCGTCCACCAGATCATCCACATAGCAGAAACTTCTTGTCTGACTCCCATCGCCATAAACGGTGATATCCTCATTTTGAAGGGCCTGCATGATGAAATTGCTGACAACGCGGCCGTCGTTCGGGTGCATCCTGGGACCATAAGTATTAAAGATTCGCGCCACTTTTATTCGCAGTCTGTGCTGGCGATGGTAGTCGAAAAAGAGGGTCTCGGCGCATCGTTTTCCTTCATCGTAACATGCGCGTATTCCAACGGGATTCACGTTCCCCCAGTATGCTTCCGTCTGCGGATGGACCTTGGGATCTCCGTACACTTCGCTTGTTGAGGCAAGGAGTATCTTCGCTTTCACCCTCTTTGCCAGGCCGAGCATGTTGATACTTCCATGCACAGATGTTTTCGTTGTCTGCACAGGGTCGAACTGATAATGGATGGGTGACGCAGGGCATGCAAGATTGTAGATTTCATCAACCTCTACATAGAGCGGAAAACAAATATCATGTCGCTGGACCTCAAAATAGGGGTTGTCCAAGAGACGTGCGATATTGGCCCTGCGGCCGGTATAGAAATTATCAACGCAGAGCACTTCATGACCGCCCTTTAGTAAACGTTCACAGAGATGAGAACCTATAAAACCCGCTCCTCCCGTTACCAGAATCCTTTTGCAATCAGATCTCATCGCTCCTCCTGTAAAACAGCGCTTGACAGCCGCCCATGTTTGCCGTTTTTTCTCCGTATCGGCGAACGGCCTTGACGTCTTCATCCGTACATTTTATTCATAGTATTATAGTATACTTACATTGCTGTTCGAAATAACGCAGACCAGGGCGGGTCGGATAGTGATATGCTTTAACCTACATCATTCATGAACATTTCGCGTGAGAAGAGTGGTGCAGCACAGGAGCGGCTTTATCCCGATTCCTATCGGGATACCTCGGAGGTCCCGATTCCTATCGGGACCGAGAATGAGCGATGATGTTGCATCAGCTCTTCTCGCCGCCCGTTTACGAAATAATCCGGGTTAGAAAACATTCTTTGCAGACTCTGCCCTTGGAGGTTGTATGCATATTGGAATCATAGGAACGGGATACGTGGGCCTTGTGACCGGCGCATGTTTCGCCGAGTTCGGTGTAATCGTCACCTGTGTTGACAAGGACGAACAGAAGATCAACAACCTTAAGAAAGGTCTTGTCCCGTTTTATGAACCGGGACTGGACGAACTGGTCAGAAAGAATCTGAAACAGGACCGGCTGAAATTCACGACAAAGATAGCAAAGGCCGTAGAATCCTCTCTTGTCGTCTTCATAGCCGTCGGCACCCCTCGCAGAGGAGACGGCTCGGCCGACATGAAGTACGTGGAAGAAGTGGCGAGGGAGATCGCAAATCACATCGACGGATACAAGGTCATTGTCACGAAGAGCACCGTCCCGGTGGGAACAGGCGAGAGAATCAGGGAGATCATCTCACGGAATCTTAAAGAGCAGATCGATTTCGATATCGTCTCCAATCCGGAATTCCTTCGGGAAGGATCGGCGATAGAAGATTTCATGAGACCCAACAGGGTAGTTATCGGAGCAAAGAGCTCCCGTGCAGTCGCGATCATGCAGGACCTGTATAAGCCTCTCTATCTGATAGAGACGCCTTTCATCGTGACGAACATTGAAACTGCGGAATTGATTAAGTACGCTTCCAATTCCTTTCTTGCGACAAAGATATCTTTTATCAATGAAATCGCAAACCTGTGTGAGAAGGTGGGGGCGGACGTCCATATGGTAGCTAAGGGCATGGGACTCGATAAGAGGATCGGCCCCAAATTTCTCCATCCGGGTCCCGGATATGGCGGCTCGTGCCTGCCGAAAGACACCGACGCGCTTGTCAGGATAGCAGAGGAATACGGCGTTAAACTCGGGGTCGTACGGGCGGCCATTGAAGCGAATGAGCGGCAGCGCAAATGGACGGTACAAAAGATCCGGGATGCCATGGGTACTCTCGAAGGCCGGACAATCGCTCTGCTCGGTCTGTCTTTCAAGCCTAATACGGACGATATCCGTGACGCACCCTCTCTTTATTTAATCAAGGATCTTTTACAGGAAGGTATGCGTATAAGGGCTTACGACCCGGCTTCGATGAACGAAACGAAGAGACTGTTTCCCGACGTGAAATACTGCAAAGGACCCTATGAGACGGTCGAAGGCGCCGACGCAGTAGTAATCCTGACCGAGTGGAATGAGTTCAGGAATCTGGATATCGATAAGCTGAAGAGCCTCGTTAAAGGTCCTTTCTTCTTCGATCTGCGAAACGTTTATGAGCCCGGCAGGCTCAGGGAAAAGGGGTTCTCCTATTTCGCCGTCGGCAGGGGATGAAATGGTAAAATTGAAGTATGAAGCTCGTCTCTCAAAACAGGAAAGCATACCATGATTACCATATTGAAGATACCTTTGAGGCGGGCATTTCCCTCCTTGGGACAGAGGTCAAATCATTGCGGGAGGGCAAGGCGAATCTTAAGGATAGTTATGTTATTATAAAAGAAGGAGAGGCATTTCTCCTGAATTGTCATATCAGCCCGTACAGTCATGGCAACATAACGAACCACGACCCTCTGAGAACGCGGAAACTCCTTCTTCACAAGAAAGAGATCAGCAATCTGGCGGGCAAAATGACAACGAAAGGATATACGCTAATCCCTCTTAAGATATATTTCAAGGATTCCCGTGCAAAAGTCGAGGTGGGACTCGCAAAGGGAAAAAGGCTCTTTGAAAAGAGAGAGACGATTAAAGAGAGAGAGGCCCGTAGAGAGATTGAACGGGCGATGAAAAGACCGTGAATCGTGAAGCGTAGAAAGAAATGATCGTAGGCTTCAGCACCTCAACCTGCAGTTCACAGTTCACGCTTTACTCTTTACGGGAAGAAGGGGGCGAAAGGGCTCGACGGGGGTTACGAGGATCAGGTCGCATGCCGTGGTTCCGTCGCCACGTAAAAAGGCGGAAACAAACACAAACGCCAATAACGAACTGGCACTCGCTGCTTAATTAACTAAGCAGCCGCTGCCCTGAAATCGTCTGTGTTTCAGGTCACAGCGTCATTAAGCAGGCTGGCTCCGGAGATTTTCCCCTGCCTCCGGGGCAAGACAAAAGGGGATGGGGTCTCGGGACGCCTGCCTGACGGCAGCCCGGGATCCGAGACGAAATAGTCAGGATAAGCATGTAGAAGCCTGAGAGTAGTGCTTTCGGACGCGGGTTCAATTCCCGCCGCCTCCACCATTGTATTTTTTGTTCAAGAAATACTATTCTTTTTGGTATACAAGAAAGAGGTATAAGAGTTATTTTTTCCGTGAAAAAAGGATTTCTTGTTTTTCTTATCATTTTCGTTTCCGTTTTTCCCATCTCCGCCCAAAAAAAGGTTGAGGTAGCGCTGAAATTCAGCACACAGGGTGACGTCATGCGCGTTGTACTGGAAGCTGAAGAATCTTTTCTTAACAGGGCGAAAGTCACCACTTCGGCGACGCAGATAAAGGTTGAATTTCCTGAACAGTACAGCCTTGTCCGGCCTCAGGCCCTGTCCTTCGAACTGATATCCGCCGAAAAATCCCTTGTAATGAATTTCAAGGACACAGGCGAGGCAAAGATGTTCAGACTCTCCTCTCCTTTCCGGCTCGTCTTCGACATAAAAAGATTTGACGCGCAGAAAAAGGAGGGCGCTGAAAAGCAGCAGGACAAGCAGCAGACGGCGGTTCTTGCCAGGGGGCTGGTTATCGATGCCGGTCACGGCGGGTACGATTTCGGAATCACTCACGGCAACGCAAGCGAAAAGGACATCATGCTCGGCATAGCCAAGGACCTCGCTTCCGCCGTCACAAAAAAAGGCAGGAAGGCTTTTCTCACGCGAAGAGCGGACCAGTATATGTCGATCGCGGAAAGGATAAGCTTTGTCGATCAGAAGCGGCCGGATGCATTCATCAGCTTCCATGCCTCGACATCTCAGAATTTCGTTCTTTACAGTCCCCGGTTTGAGGAACAAGCCGAGGTTCCGGAATTGTACAGCATCTCCTCCCGGCAGAGAAAATATGTGCAAAAAAGCAAGGCGCTTGCCGAAAGCATCGGCAAGACATTGAAAGATGAATTCAAAAAAGATGTCATCCGCAGGGAAATGCCGCTCCCCGCGTTGAATTCTGTAGCAGCGCCGTGTGTGCTGGTTGAAGTGCCGTCGCCGAAGTTCGTTGTCTATGACCAGCAGATGAGAGGAAGATTGATAAATGCCGTGGCGACCGGCTTTGCAGCATTGGATGGGCAATAGTCGATGAAGCGGACTGTCGGAGTCATCGTTCTCGTCCTGCTTTTCCTGGGTGCCGTTGTCGGCGGCTATATCTATTTCTCCGGCATGTTTTCCAAGGAAAAAACTCCTGAAGAGGAGCAGGAGGCCGGAATCGGCGTGACTGCCGACTTTTTCACTTTGAGAATCTATTATCCGGCGGACAATCGCCTCCAGCTTGAGGAAAGAATGGCTCCCCGGAAGACCTCTTTGACGACTGTAGCCGAAGCGACACTTGAAGAATACCTGAAGGGGCCTGCCGGGTCGTCGGACTCCGGCATTCCCAGGAACGTCGAACTTCTCGGCCTCTATCGGGGAGCCGACAGGATACTGTATGTCAATCTGTCGGACGAGTTCAGAAGAAACTTTCAGGGCGACGCCCTGTCGGAATATCTCCTACTGAAGGGGCTTTACGAAAGTCTTATTTCGAACGTGGAAGATATTCAGGATGTGAAAGTCCTCATAGAAGGCAAAGAGGTGGAGACCCTTGGAGGGCATCTGTATCTGTTCTATCCTCTCAAAGAAGTTGTCTCATCTGAATTTTGATAATATTAAGTCACGAGGCGTTTATTTGGATAAGACTGACAGACCGATAGGCGTTTTCGATTCAGGAATCGGAGGGCTCACCGTCCTCAAGGAAATCATCCGGGTTTTGCCGCTGGAGAGCACTATTTACCTCGGAGACACCGCGCGGGTGCCCTACGGTATCCGGTCGGCAGAGACCGTGAGGAGATATTCCTTTGAAAATACACGATTTCTGTCTTCGAAGGATGTCAAGCTCCTCGTGATTGCATGCAATACGGCATCTTCCGTGAGTCTCGACTCCATCAAGAGCAGCATATCCATCCCTGTAATCGGCGTTATCGAGCCGGGCGCAACGGCCGCTGTACGGGCCACGAGGAACAAGAAGATCGGGGTTATCGGAACGGCCGCAACGGTTCGGAGCAGCGCTTATACAAAGGCGATCCAGGCCATAGACGGGTCCATCGACGTATTCGGTCTCGCCTGTCCGCTTTTCGTGCCTCTCGTTGAGGAAGGATGGACCGAGGGACATATAGCCTCGCTCATAGTGAAGCAGTATCTCGATGGCATTAAGGAGAGGATAGATACGCTTGTGCTGGGATGCACTCATTATCCACTGTTGAAAAAGGTCATATCGGAAGTAGTGGGGGAAGAAGTGGCATTGATAGATTCCGCTGTCGAGACATCGAGGGAGATTAAGGCTCTGCTGGAGGAATCAGGTCTGAATAGGGGAAATGGCGGGCGTCCGCGAAGAGATTTTTATGTGACAGACTCACCCGAGCGGTTCGTTACGGTAGGAGAGAATTTCCTGGGAGAAGAGATCAGGCATATCGAAAAGATTGCTGTGGGTATTTAATAAAAAGAATGACGGAGGGCTGATGAGACCTGACGGGAGAAAAAACAACGAAATGCGGGCGGTGAAAATCCGGAGGAGTTTTATAGATACAGCCGAAGGCTCTGTCCTGATCTCTATGGGCAACACACGTGTGATCTGCACCGCTTCTATTGAAGATAGGGTCCCGCTTTTTCTGAAGGATCAGAAACGGGGATGGATAACAGCGGAGTACTCAATGCTTCCCCGGGCGACCCAGACGAGGACAATGCGGGAATCCACTGCGGGAAGGATCAGCGGAAGGACCCACGAGATACAAAGATTGATCGGCAGGGCCCTGAGATCCGTCGTCGACTTATCAGTGCTCGGCGAAAGAACGATATGGTTAGACTGCGATGTCCTGAGGGCGGATGGGGGCACGAGGACCGCTTCAATCACAGGCGCTTTCATATGCCTGGCCGATGCGTTGCGGTATGCCCTGAGGAACGGTCTTATCGAAAAAACACCTCTGAAGGATTATCTTGCGGCCGTCAGCGTGGGGATTATAAAAAACGAGCCGGTGCTCGATCTTTGTTATGCCGAGGATTCGATCGCGCAGGTGGACATGAACGTCGTTATGACAGGCAGCGGCAAGTTTGTCGAGATACAGGGCACTGCGGAAGGTCTTCCATTTTCCAGGGATTCTCTCGATAGTCTTCTCGGACTTGCACAGGAAGGAATACAACAGCTTATCGGCATCCAGAAACAGTTGATCGAAGGGGAAATTTGAAACGTACGAACAAAGGCCTTATACGATATGCTAAAATAAAATGACCAAAATCAAGAAATTCGGAGCTCATAAACAGAAGAAATGAATAGTCTTAATGCATACAGAGGTTTGTTTATCTGGCTGATCATCGGAGTGATGATGATCCTTCTTTTCAACCTGCTCGGCACACCCAGAAAAAGCGACCAGGAGATGATTTTTTCCGAGTTCATGACGAAACTCGAAGCCGGGGAAGTGGAAGACGTCACCATAAAGGGAAGCGCCATAACCGGTCAACTGAAGGACGGCAAGAAGTTCAAGACTTACTCCGTGGAATACCCGGACCTTGTAAGGACGCTGCGGGATAAGAACGTCAAGATCACCGTTAAACCCGAGGAACAGAACCCGTGGTACTGGAATCTCTTCTTTTCGTGGGGACCTATTATATTTCTGGTGGTCATCTGGATATTCTTCATGAGACAGATGCAGACCGGCGGCAATAAGGCGTTGTCTTTTGGAAAAGCCCGGGCGAAACTCGTCTCCGAAAAGACCGTGAAGGTGACGTTCGCCGACGTTGCCGGAATAGACGAGGCAAAGACAGAAGTCCAGGAGATTATAGACTTTTTGAAAGACCCTCAGAAGTTCCAGAAGCTCGGGGGTAAAATCCCCAAGGGCGTGCTGCTAATCGGCGCTCCCGGGACCGGTAAGACGCTCCTTGCACGGGCAATCGCAGGCGAGGCCGCCGTGCCTTTCTTTTCGATATCGGGGTCCGACTTTGTCGAGATGTTTGTGGGCGTCGGTGCTTCACGTGTGAGGGACCTCTTCGATCAGGCGAAGAAGAATGCGCCCTGCATAATATTTATTGATGAGATAGACGCCGTAGGCCGTCACAGGGGCGCCGGGCTTGGAGGAGGGCACGACGAGCGCGAGCAGACCTTGAATCAGCTTCTTGTAGAGATGGACGGGTTCGAAGCGAACCAGGGGGTGATCATCATAGCGGCCACGAACAGACCTGATGTCCTTGATCCTGCCTTGCTCAGGCCGG
>JBFLXP010000076.1:0-10451 GCA_040757315.1 Nitrospirota bacterium | reverse complement strand
GAAAAGCATGTTTCGGCTTCCACGCAGAATCAGGCACTGAATGCAATCGTGTTTCTATTCAGGCATGTCCTCGAAAAGGACATAGGAAACGAGCTGAACGCAGTCCGGGCGCATCAGAGAAGGAGACTGCCGGTGGTGCTGACGCTTTCGGAGATCGGGAAGATATTGGAGCATTTGACCGGTATGCACCGCCTTATGGCGATGCTCATCTACGGTTGTGGCCTCAGACTTCAGGAATGTCTGAGGCTCCGTATAAAAGATATCGACTTTGAGCAGAATATTGTAATTGTCAGATCCGGCAAGGGTGACAAAGACAGGCGGACGGTATTGCCGGAATCGCTGAAGGACGATCTTATCCGGCACATGTCTGAAATAAGATGGTTTCATGACAGGGACAGGAAAGATGACATAGGCGGGGTGTGGCTTCCGGATGCGCTTGAGAGGAAATATCCGAATGCGGGGAAGGAATGGGCTTGGTTCTGGATGTTCCCCGCCAAGTCGCTTTCGGTCGATCCCATCACACGCATCGTGCGCAGGCACCACATTCATCCGGCATCGATCCAGAAGGCATTCTATGAGGCTCGTGGAAAATCTGGCGTGACAAAACAGGCATCGGTGCACACGCTTCGCCACAGTTTTGCCACTCACCTTCTTGAGAACGGCTACGATATCAGGACTATACAGGAACTTCTGGGGCATGCGAATTTGCAGACTACGATGATATATACGCACGTCGCGACTAAGAATATATTGGGAGTGCGGAGTCCGCTGGATGAGTAAGGCAATTAGGATCAATTATTAAGAACTTTACCCGGCCCCTACTGATGTAACCCCACCTTCACCTCCCCTTAAGCTAAGGGGAGGACGGGAGGGGTTATGAAGTCGTTCCGTAATTGGCCCCCGTTTGATAGGAACAAAAAATGGTGGTAAACTTTTACCTATGATGAATGAATATCTTGGAACATTGCCGTATCACGACCCGCTTTACGAAATACTGCTGTCGCGTGTGTTCACCGACGTGAGAGATCCCTTAATCCATGTAAACAGGATGTCGCACCGAAGGGTCTACCGGTACACGGAAGAAAGAACCAGGACCGCGATTATCGGTAAATTTTTTGAGCTGCATGATGCCGGAAATGACCGAATTCGCAGGTTAAAAGGAGAATACGACAATCTCGAAAAGCTCAGGAGCTATGGCTTTGACACCTTCCCCAATTATGTCGTTCGCCCGATCACGAGGGACGAAAGGATAGGGCTGGCTCTCACGGAGGAATTCGTCCACGGCAGAGACCTCGACCACTATTTGAAGAAAGCCGTCTACGGAGGGGAATGGGAGGGACTGAAAGAGAAGCTATCGAAACTCTCGGCTTTTCTCTTCGCGCTCCACGAACGAACGAAAACGGGCGCTGCCATGGAGCTTTTCCCGGTGGGCGCATATTTTCTCAAGATCCTCAACAGGCTCTTCGAACAGAAGGTGATATCGGACCATGACCGCGGAGCATATCTGAAGCTGATGGACAGGTGGCTGGAGACAGAGTTGTTCGACGGGGTGGAAAAAGTGATTGTGCACGGCGATGCCACGCCCACGAATTTTATCTTCAGCAGGCGCGGCGACGTTGTTGCCATCGATCTCGAACGGATGAGACAGTCTGATCCCGTATTTGATCTGGGTATGATCTGCGGCGAACTGAAGCATGCGTTCATGTGGCGTGTGAGAGACCCTTATCCGGCGGAGCGGTTCATCAGGCATTTCCTGAAGAGCTATGCGGGATGGTTGCGGGACGCAAAGAGGACGTTCAGGGAAATTGCTCTGAGAAATCCTTTCTATATGGCCATGACCGAACTGAGGATAGCACGCAATGAGTATCTGGCATGGAACTACCGGAACCGGCTCGCGCACGAAGCGATGGAGTGTTTGCGCTGGGGGCTCAAACTGAAATGAAGAAAGCCGTGATTTTTGATCTTTACGGGACGTTGATCAACATAAGAACGGATGAGGACGACAATTCCGTTTACGAGACTCTTTCGAGATATCTCGCGTATCAGTCTGTGAACATTTCGGCGGAAGAACTGAGAAGAGCTTTTATCGGCGGAGTCCGGAAATACATGGGTCAAAGCAAGGAGAAATATCCTGAAGTCGATGTCTACAAGATTTTTTTCGATGTCATGAATACATACGGGAAAAAGCGCTATTCAAAAGGGAGCGTGGTCGACATCTCAATGCTTTTCAGATCGTTGACAATCAGGAATTTCGGTGTGTTCGAGGGGCTCTATGATGTCCTGGTCTCTCTAAGCACAAAATGCAGGACTGCAATCGTTTCCGACGCCCAGTGGGTGTTTGCCGAGCCGGAAATGGCTATGCTCGGACTCGATCAATTCTTCAAAGTGAAGATCTTTTCTTCACGATTGGGTTTTAAGAAACCCGATCCCCGGCTGTTCCATGCCGCTGCGGACAAATTGGGCATTGCTCCGCGGGATTCGGTGTACATAGGCGACAATCCCTTCAAGGACCTTGGCGGCGCGAAGAATGCAGGAATGAAATTCGTTCTTTTCAAGTCGGAGCACGGCAGATATAATGGATATGAACCTGACGGTGTTTTTCATGATTATTCTGAGTTGAACAGGATACTGAGCAAATTGCCATGAGAATCAGCGGACGAACAAGAATCACCGGAATATTCGGCTTCCCGATAGAGCACACATTGTCGCCGGCAATGCATAATGCCGCCTTCGAGGCGCTCGGGCTGGATTATTGCTACGTGCCTTTTCTCGTGCCTCCGGACCTCCTCGGTGATGCCGTCAGATCGATACGCGCCCTGGGCATCGCCGGGGTGAATGTTACGGTTCCGCACAAAGAAAAAGTCATGCTTCTTCTTGACGAAGTTGATGAGGAAGCGTCGTTTATCGGCGCTGTCAATACAATTGTCAATGCAGGGGGTAGGCTTAAGGGCCACAATACCGACGGCAGAGGCTTCATGCAGTCCCTGGCGGAAAAAGGAATCTCCGTCAAGGGGGCAAGCGTATTAATTATAGGCGCGGGTGGCGCGGCGCGGGCTGTTGGTTATTACCTGTGCGGGAAAGCAGGCGGGGTTTTTATTCATGGAAGGACGAAGGATAAGGTCGAAAGGCTTGTTCGTGATCTGGGCAAGATACGAAGCAATGCCGAGCTCGTTGAGGATCTGTCCGGCATCGGAAGGTTTGATTTGGTCATTAATGCTACTCCGCTCGGGCTGAAGGACAGCGACCCGATGCCCTTGAGCGCCGATCTCCTCACAAAGGGGCAGATCGTATGCGATCTCATTTACCGGGAAACGGCCCTCCTGCGTGAGGCGTCAAAAAAGGGGTGTGTCACCGTAAACGGTTTGGGCATGCTTTTGTGGCAAGGGGTCGAAGCATTCCAATTGTGGACGGGAAAAAGACCTGATGTTGAGGTCATGCGTCAGGCGTTGACTGGCGCGATAAACCAATAATGGCATTTTGCCGGTTTTTTAGGCATATTGCCCGACCTCCGATTCCAGCCGCCTAACAATCTCAGATAATCATCTCCGGCAGTAAATTGATGTTCAAACAGTACGTCATTTCCCGACATGATCGGGGAATCCAGTATTTTCAAGAAGTTCTGGATTGTACGGTCACGCCGGGACAATGACAAACAGTCTTTACGCGCAGACTGTAATTCAGAAAGTTTACGTATGGCATTTATTTTGCAGTCATAAGCGTTGATTATAGATTAATAAAATAATGTAAGCAGATGCTTGAAAGCGATGATCTTTTCTGATAGCATTGTGGTGCATGGGTTCAGGTTTGCTTTTTTTGCGACATAAAGAGGAAAGAAATTCACTGACGAGTCCGGAAGGAGGTGAGTGAGCTATGTTCCGGATTATTCACGATGTCAGAACAGAGCTGTATCCCGAAAGCGTTCGGGACATCTGTTCTACTGATTGGAAAATGAATAATCCGCCAATTGTTCATGGAACGACGGCACGTCTGTTTGTTCATTATTCAAAGGAGGTGAACAATGAAAACAGAGAGTATTCTTAGCAAAGAACTTATTCATATGGTGGAATCCCATGGCGTCAGCAGAAGGGGATTCTTGAAATACTGTGCTGCGACTGCGGCCTTGTTCGGCATTTCGGAACTTGAATTCACGGCCGGGGTCGCAGAGGCGCTGCAAAAAACCAAGGTGAAACCCCCGGTAATCTGGATCGAGGGTCTGGCCTGCGCGGGTTGCACGATCTCTCTGACGCAGAGCCTCAATCCGCCCGCTGCCAAGATCATTCTGGACAAGATTTCCCTGAGATCGCACTGGACGGTGATGGCAGCGGCGGGTCATGTGGCTGAAAAAGCCCTGAGCGACAATATCAAAGAGGGTGGCTACATTTTGATAATGGAAGGAGCTATCCCGTCCGCGGATGACCGCTTCTGGAAGCATGCCGGAGCAACGGGAAGGCATCATTTCGAAGAAGCCGCCAAGAAAGCGACGTCGGTCCTGGCAGTTGGAGCATGCTCAGCCTTCGGGGGCATTCCCCGCGCCACTCCGTCAAAGGGAATATCCGTAACCGAGGCATTGAAACGAGCCCGGATCAATAAGCCGGTCATAAATATTTCTACCTGTCCCGTGCATACCGACCACCTCGTCGGAACGATCCTTTACATTCTGGTTACAGGGAAAATACCGGAACTGGATTCGAAAGGCCGGCCTGCCATGTACTTCGGCGACAACAGGCTGCTTCACGACAACTGCCGCAGGCGGGGACATTTCGACGCGGGTGAGTTTCTCACAGACTGGAACGATCCGAAACAGAAAGACTGGTGTCTCCTTCAGAAGGGATGCAAAGGTCCGTCTGCATACATTGACTGCAGCATCAGAAGATGGAACGACGGCATTAATTTCTGTCTTGACTGCGGCGGCCTGTGCCAGGCGTGTGGTGAACCGGATTTCTATGATAAACTGACACCGCTTTACACCGCCGAGGATGAGGCGTCCAGGAAGATCTTTGCCGGAATTGAAACGGCCAAAGAGAAGAAGAGTTAGGGGAGGTGAGAAGAGATGGCTACTAAGATTACAGTTGATCCCGTCACCAGAATCGAAGGACATCTGAAGATAGATGTCGAAATTGAAAACGGAAAAGTGAAAGACGCGTGGAGCAGCGGCACAATGGCCCGTGGGTTTGAAGCCTTGCTTATCGGGAAAGACCCGAGAGACGCCACTTATGTTACGAGCAGATTCTGCGGTGTCTGTTACAGCGTGCACCAGCTTTGCTCCGCCCGCGCGCTTGACGAGGCATTCGGCGCCAGGGTGCCCTGGGGCGGAAATCTGATCAGAAACCTCGTAATGGGCGCGGAATATATCTATGACCACGTTCTCCATTTCTACCAGCTCAGCGCTCTCGACTATATCGATATCATGGCGATAGCCGACTATAAGGGAAAGGACAAGGAATTACTGGCGGTCAAAGACAAGATCGTGGGGCTGGTGAAGGCAAAGGACACTTATCCGCTCACTCCGAGATACGAACCGGACGAGTTTACGGTAAAGGACCCTGACATTGTTATCTCGGCGGTCAAGCATTATCTTGACGCTCTGAAGATGCATGCCAATGCAAGACACATGGGCGCCATATGGGGCGGAAGGACGCCGCACTATCAGAATATCGTCGTCGGCGGTGTCACATCTTATCCCGACGTAAACCAGGTCGCCCGCTTCAGAACAATGCTCGACGCCCAGAAAAAATTTGTGGAGGAGGTCTATATTCCCGATGTCCTTGCTTTCGGCACCGGGCCTTTATGGCCTCTTGCAACGATGGGCGTAGGCAGAGGCCACCTCAACTACCTGTCATACGGCGATTTCGCGATGGATTCCGCGGGGAAGAAACTCCTTTTCCCGGCGGGCGTTATAACCGGACTCGATCCTTCGAGCATAAAAGTCGATAAGGTTAGTCCCGACAAGATCACGGAATCTGTCAAGTTCGCATGGTACAAGGAGAAAGCCCCTGTTCATCCTTACAGCGGAGAACAGATATTCGACCTCGACAAGAAGGACGCATACTCTTTCGTAAAAGCCCCGAGGTACAACGGCAAGCCGATGGAAGTCGGGCCGCTCGCAAGGATGATAATCGCCAAGAATCCCGATGTCATAGGCCTCGTACAGAAAGGCGCAAAACCGGGCGCGGTTGCAAGGCATGCGGCCCGGGCCGTAGAGACCAAACTCGTCGTGGACGCCTGCTACGAATGGCTGGATCAGCTCCTTGCAGAAATGACCAAGCCGGGATTCAAGATTCACGACACTGAACACTGGGATCCTCCGGCAAGCGGGATGGGCGCAGGCTTTTCAGAACCACCGAGGGGCGCACTCGGCCACTGGATCAAAGTGAAGGATAAGAAGGTAGAAAACTATCAGGCTATTGTTCCTTCCACCTGGAATGCGTCTCCCAGATGCGAAAACAATACGCGCGGTCAGTATGAGGAGTCGTTGATCGGAGCACCTGTGCCCGATCCTGAGAATCCCGTCAACATCGTCAGGATAATACGTTCCTTCGACCCCTGCCTCGCCTGCGCGGTTCATATCATCGACCCTCGGACAAACGAAATACGGAAGTTCGTTGTCGAATGACGGAAGAAGGGCATATCCCTGAAGAATATCAAAAAGGGGGAGACGATGTCTCCCCCAAAGAAACTGTTATCCTCTGCGTGGGCAACGTGCTACTTTCCGACGAAGGGGTAGGCGTGCATGTCGCAAATGAGCTCTTGAAAATGGAATTGCCGTCGAACGTCACTGTTGTCGAAGGAGGAACCGACGGATTCAGACTGATAGATGTCATCACAGAGGCCGACCGCCTGATCGTAGTGGACGCCGTCAGGGCCGGAGAAGAGCCGGGATCCATTTATCGTTTTGACATCGATGACGTCAGGCATACGCCCCCCGGCTTCAAGACTTCAGTTCATCAGGTCGGCATTCTTGAGGTTGTCGATCTGTCCGAGCTCCTCGGCAAAAAGCCTGACACGACGGTGATCGGCATAGAACCCAAGTCTCTTCAAATGGGCATGGAATTGACGCCGGAAATAAAGGCAAAGATACCGCGGGTTATCGAACTGGTGATGGAGGAGATCAAGCGGTCGGTATGAGTCCACATCAGGGCAACCACAGTGGGTTGCCCCTACTATCTCACTATTTCACTGCCTTCATCATAACTCCCCAACCCTTCTTATCTTAAGAGGGGAGAAATGGACTCTTCACATTCCCGCCAACGCTGTGGTTTATAATACTATCAATGAATACACTTCGACATCACCGGATGGTTTCGACTCGGTTCCATGCCTAAGAAACTTCTTGCAAGTCTTATCATATTCTCAACGATAGCGGGCATGATCGGCGGGTTTATTTATTGGACGGTGTCCGACTTGCCCAACATCAAACTCTTAGAAGAATACACCCCTCTGGAATCCTCCCGCGTCTATTCATATGACGGGAAGGTGCTCGCGGAACTTTATGTCGAACGAAGAACGTTCGTTCCCTATTATCAGATTCCTGATCATGTGAAAAAGGCTTTTATATCAGTGGAGGACACGCGATTCTATTATCATCCCGGAGTGGATTTCATCGGCATCCTGAGAGCCCTCTGGCATGACGTAAAAGCGGGGGGCATCGTCGAGGGGGGCAGCACCATCACTCAGCAGCTTGCACGATTGCTTTTCCTTAATCCGGACAGGAGCATAAAAAGGAAGATTAAGGAGGCTGCGCTTTCAATCAAGATAGAGCAGAGGTACACAAAGGACGAAATACTGGGGATGTACCTGAACCAGGCTTATTTCGGCACGAGGGCTTACGGGATCGAGGCCGCATCCCAGACATATTTCGGCAAGGCGACAAAGGACCTTACCATTGCGGAAGCGGCTCTCCTTGCTTCCATGCCGAAAGCCCCGTCGGTTTACTCTCCGTTCAAGAACCCCGATAAGGCGAAGGAAAGAAAAGAAATAGTACTGAAACAGATGCTCGACCAGAACCTCATCTCCGGGGGGCAGTATCGTGCGGCGCTTGCGGCGCCTTTGCCCGGGCAGCCGCATTTCAGAAAGTATGACGCTCCCTACTTTATAGAGATGCTCAGACAGAATCTCGAGTCGAAATATGGAAACGCCCTCTATACCGACGGATACAGAATCGAATCGACGATAGACTGGTCGATGCAACGGGTGGCTGAAGAAGCCGTAAAAAGGGGTGTTGCGTCTGTCGAGAAAAGGACGAGACCCGGTGTTCAGGCGGCGCTGCTTGCCATGGATCTCAGAACGGGCCATATAAAGGCTCTGGTTGGAGGCTGCGATTTTTGGAAAAACCAGTACAACAGGGCCACCCAGGCACTGCGGCAGCCGGGTTCTGCTTTCAAGCCTTTTGTTTATATGACTGCTATTGAAAACGGGATGACCTCTCAAGGGGTGGTGAGTGACTCGCCGATTTCATTTCCCGGAGCAAGGGCGGGACAGATATGGAGTCCCAGGAACTATGACGGCCGGTATTATGGGGGAGTAACTCTTAAGACGGCGCTCGCAAAATCTCTGAATGCTGCTACTGTCCGACTGGCCGCCAATGTGGGCGTTGAGAACATTATAGAGATGGCGCACAGGCTCGGCATAAGGAGCAAACTTCAGCCCTATCTGCCGCTGGCAATCGGAGCTGCCGACGTCACCCTGATGGATATGGTATCCGCCTATTCGACGTTCTCAACGGGATACAGGATGACGCCGGTTCTCTATGAAAGAATATTGAACAGAGACGGCGTCCTTGTGGAGGAGACGGGGAGAGAAGAGGAAGAGCTTCTCTCGGAAGAAGACATTATAGAGATGAAGATTCTTCTGAGGGCGGTGGTCGAAGAGGGCACGGCTGTCAAGGCAAAAGAGCTGAAAAGACCGCTCTACGGAAAAACCGGTACAACGAATGATTACACAGATGCGTGGTTTGTCGGTTTCGACGACAGACTGGTCGTGGGTGTATGGGTGGGAAGAGATGACCACAGGCCGATAGGTTCGAGGGAAACGGGCGCGAGCGCCGCCCTTCCCATATGGATCGAGTTTATGAAAAAAGTGCCTCTACAAATTCTCTTGGATCAAAATCCCTGAGGTCCTCAATCCCTTCGCCGACGCCGATGAGCTTGACTGGAATACCCAGGCCCTTCATTATCGCAAAGACGATTCCGCCTTTGGCAGTGCCATCGAGTTTCGTAAGCGCGATGCCGGTAACTCCCACGACTTTATTGAAGAGTTCAGCCTGACGCAGGGCATTCTGACCCGTTGTCGCATCAACGACGAGAAGAGTTTCCTGCGGCGCACCGGGCATGGCCTTCTCCACGGTCCTTCTGACTTTCTTCAGCTCTTCCATTAAGTTGCTTTTTGTATGCAGCCTGCCCGCAGTATCGATGATGACGACATCTATTCCCCTGCTCTGCGCGGCCGCCACCGCATCGAAGGCGACAGCCGCCGGATCGGAACCTTTCTGGTGCTTTACAAACTGGGTATCGGCCCTTTTCGCCCAGATCTCGAGTTGCTCTATTCCGGCCGCACGGAATGTATCTCCGGCCGCAAGAAGAACCGAGATCCCTTGCGACCTGAGTCTGGCGGCCAGCTTTCCTATGGTTGTGGTCTTGCCGACGCCGTTGACGCCGATTGCAAGAATAACGAACGGTTTATCGCCGTAGACCACAATCGGCCGGCATTCTCCTAAGACGCGAACCATCTCACGCTTGAGGAGTTCTTTGACTGAATCCGTATCGCGGGCTTCGCCGCTCTTGGCCTTTTCCCTGATTGCCGCTATGATTTCGGATGAAGCTTTCGTCCCGACGTCGGACATGATTAATGTCTCTTCAAGTTCTTCCAGGGTTGTTTCATCCACCTTGCGACCGGTGAATATCGACTCGACTTTTTCAACAAAGGTTTTTCGCGTCTTTGCAAGACTCTCTTTGAGGCGATCAAATAAACCCATTATTCCTCCCGTTACACCTGTCCAAAATATTCTGATATGGGGACATAAGTCTCCATAGGCTTGTAATTGTGTTATCCGTCATTCCCCGACTTGATCGGGGAATCCATGGTTCGACAAGCTCACCATGACACTTGTCACCCTGAGCTTGTCGAAGGGTGCAATGTCATCTTATTCCCGCGACTTTTGGGGACTGATAATTTTATCCCGTTTGAGAAGGATTAATCAATGCGAAGATCTCATCCTTTCAATCCTCCCCTTGGGCTAAGGGGAGGTCAGGAGGAGTTACTATAATCTGTCATAACTCCCCAACCCCTCTTATCTTAAGAGAGGCTAAGAAATAAAGCACCACCATCCTATCCCTCTTTTCCCTCCCTTTATTTTAAGGGGAAGGTGGAGGGGTTGTGCGGGAATGTATTCAACAACCTCCCCATCCCCTCCTTCCCAAGGATGGGATTGACCGAGGGTTACCGCTATCCGAGGT
>JBFLXP010000075.1:0-10635 GCA_040757315.1 Nitrospirota bacterium | reverse complement strand
GGGCGCTGAAAGATTCTTTGTCTTCTGCAGGTGATTTCAATGAAGTGAGGGTGTCGAATACCGTACCTGATGGATTCTACACGCTCGAAATCAACCTGAGAAGGTTCGAAAGGACAGAGGACGGAAAGGATCTATTCGGGGAAGTGGTGTTTGACGTGAGAGTCGTCTCCCCGGAATACAAAGAACTTTACAGGGGAGCAGTCGCAAAGAAGGTGAAACTGGAGGACGGGAATTTTGTGAGCCTCGCAAAAGGATTGAGCTCGGCGCTTTCGGAGGGCATGGAGGAAGTAAGAAGTAGAGTCGTCGGGGCGTTATGGGCTGTTTGCCCGCTGTCACGAGATTCCGCCTACTTCGGCACTCTCTTCTGGAAATGCTCTTCCGGCCAGAAACCTTCCTCTGCAATGGCATTGATGACATTCTTCCTGCTGATGATCCCCACGAGTTTCTTGTTTTCTACCACGGGAACAACGGTGAAGTTCCGGTTGAACATGAGGTCTACCACTTCTTCGATCCGCGTGTCCGGAAAAACAGTAACGGGTTTATCGCAAGCGCCGGTATGCTCATCATGACCGCAGCTCATTATTGATTCGGCGCTGAACTCGTTCACTGTTCGGCCCTGCTGGACCGCGCTGAAGACATCATATTCCGAAACGATTCCGATGACTTCATCCTTTTCATTGACAACGGGAAGCGCCGGATACTCGGAGAGCAGTTTTCTGACGACGTCCGCTCCCTTTGCCTTTGCGGGAAGACTCAACCTCGGATGCATGACATCCCTTGCAAGTATACAGGACATTTTTTACACCTCCTTTCCGCGATTTTATTTCCATACGTGCGGTGTTCTTTTGCGGTTGCCCCATCGCTATGGACGTTCTCCCCCGTACCATAGGCTCTCTGGAAGAACCTTCGGTACTCAACGAATAGGTAGCAAGAGAAGTGCCACCCCGCAAGTGAGCGGTTTTTCAATTGATTTTAAGAGTAACGTTCCAATTAGGTGTGGAAATCTGTCTTCGGGAGAGGCATTTTTCCTTCCTAAAAATGCTATTGATGAGATACCAACACAGTCATAAGATGGGTATTTATTCCCCACACCGTGAAAAGATATAACGCATGCGCAAGAGTTATGTCTTGTTCTTCGAATTCTTGGCGTGATCTTGGACGCTGATGGAGTTCGCCCTCCAAGAAACGGCTGTGTTTCAACTCGTTCACATAGAAGTAATTATCTCTCTAACTTTTGCATATCATTTATATTCCATGCAAACACTCACGTCGTCTTTCTTATCCGCGTTGTCAAAACTACCCTTAGAGATAATCATTAAGAAAATTCTTCCTGAAGTTTGGAAGGTGAAATTTAAGCGAAGTGTGCACAGGACAAATAATGAGCAATGATGAATGATAGAAATGATGAGAGCTCTCAGGACAAAATGCCGTACCTTAAGGCACAATGACATTCAGAATTAACTTTTGTCTCTCAAAGTACATTAAAAATCAGTAACTTATACAATGGTACGTGTTTTGCGAGGCATATTAGATGTTAGATGCGAAATATAACATTTGATTCCAAGAGGAGGGAGGGAAAATGAAATATATCTGTTTTATCATTGGGATACTGCTCTTGTTAACTACAAATGTTGAACAATTCACTCGTTTTTCTTGAAGAATTAAGAATGTCTTTTCCTCATGATCTGAACGCCGAGATACACACATTTGATCCCGTTCATAAAAACCATAGATTTAGTCAAGAAAGGAGAAACGATGCAACAAAGGTCGGTCAGAAATATAAATGTGATATTTGTGGCAATGAGGTAGTCGTTACGCATGAAGGCGAAGGAGAACTCGTATGTTGTGGGCAGCCAATGTCTGTCATTGGCGAGGGATTTAAATGCAAATAAGGCTTGAAATAAAATAGGAGGAGGAAAATATTATGTTGAAAACGTTGCTTGTTATGATGTGCATACTGTCGCTTTCCGGTTTTGTCTTTGCTGAAGACATAGTTGTAAAGGTTAACTTGGTGGACGAAAACGGAATAGGGAAGGATATCGGGACGGTGGCTGCATCTGACAGTCAGGGTAGCATGCGGAGTCGTCAAGTAAAGTCAAAAAGACTGCGATATTCCTTTGCAACTGAAAAAAATAAATGTTAGATAGATGTGCAGCGAAAAACCACATTATTCAGTTCAACAGTTCATATAACGAAAGGAGGAAATATTATGAATGAAGAAAGCAAACAAGCACCCGGCAGAGGCATGTCGAACCGAGACTGGTGGCCGAACCAGTTGAGGCTCGATATCCTGCATCAGCATTCCTCCAAGTCCAATCCAATGGGCGAGGACTTCAACTACGCTAAAGAGTTCAAGAGCCTTGACCTGGCGGCTGTGAAGAAAGATCTCGCGGCGCTGATGACCGACTCGCAGGACTGGTGGCCGGCAGACTTCGGCCATTATGGGCCCTTGTTCATTCGCATGGCATGGCACAGCGCCGGCACCTACCGCAACGGTGACGGCCGCGGCGGCGGCGGCAGGGGCCAGCAGCGCTTCGCGCCGCTCAACAGTTGGCCCGACAACGCGAACCTCGACAAGGCGCGCCGCCTGCTCTGGCCGATCAAGCAGAAGTATGGCAGAAAAATCTCATGGGCCGACCTCATGATTCTTGCGGGAAACGTCGCCATGGAAACGATGGGATTTAAGACCTTCGGTTTCGGTGGCGGTCGCGAGGACGTCTGGGAGCCGGATCAGGACGTCTATTGGGGCTCTGAGGACAAGTGGCTGGGTGATAAGCGTTACTCCGGCGACCGGGATCTCGAGAATCCGCTCGCTGCCGTTCAAATGGGCCTGATCTACGTCAATCCGGAAGGCCCGAACGGCAACCCGGATCCGATCGCGGCAGCCAAGGATATCCGTGAGATTTTCGCTCGCATGTCCATGAACGACGAAGAGACGGTTGCGCTCATCGCTGGCGGTCACGCCTTCGGCAAATGTCACGGCGCCGGCCCTGCGTCCCATGTGGGGCATGAGCCCGAAGCAGCCGGTATCGAGGAGCAAGGTCTCGGGTGGAAGAGCAGTTTCGGCACCGGCAAAGGCGGTAACGCGATTACCAGCGGCCTGGAGATTACTTGGACCACCACGCCAACAAAGTGGAGCAACACCTTCTTCAGGAACCTGTTCGGCCACGAATGGGAATTGACGAAGAGCCCGGCCGGTGCGCATCAGTGGCAACCGAAGGGTGGCGCAGGCGCCGGCACGGTGCCGGATCCCCACGACCCGTTGAAGCATCATGCGCCAGGCATGCTGACCACTGACCTCGCCTTGAGGTTCGACCCCGCATACGAAAAGATTTCAAGGCGCTTCTACGAAAACCCGGACCAGTTGGCAGACGCATTCGCCCGGGCGTGGTTCAAGCTGACGCACCGCGACATGGGACCGCGCGCACGCTATCTCGGTCCGGAGGTTCCTGCCGAAGAGCTCATCTGGCAAGACCCCATCCCCGCGGTGAATCACAAATTGATTGGCGAGAAGGACATTGCCGCCCTCAAGGGCAAGATACTGGCCTCGGGCCTGTCGATCCCGGAGCTTGTCTCGCCCGCCTGGGCGTCGGCGTCAACGTTCCGCGGCTCCGACAAGCGCGGCGGTGCGAACGGTGCACGTATTCGCCTGGCGCCGCAGAAGGATTGGGAAGTCAACCAGCCGAAACATCTGGCCAAGGTGCTAAAGACTCTCGGAGGTATCCAGATTGCGTTTAATAAGACGGCGAAAGGAGGCAAACAGGTCTCGCTCGCCGACTTGATCGTTCTGGCCGGTTGCGCCGGTATCGAGCAAGCTGCGAAGAACGCCGGTCACAAGGTCACAGTACCCTTCACGCCGGGGCGCATGGACGCCTCGCAGGAGCAAACCGACGTGAAGTCATTCGCCGTACTCGAACCGGCTGCCGATGGGTTCCGTAACTACCAGAAGACCCGCTATGCCGTATCGGCCGAAGAGTTGATGGTTGACAAGGCGCAATTGCTGACGCTGACCGCACCAGAGATGACGGTGCTCATTGGCGGTATGCGCGTCTTGAATGCCAACTTCGGACAGACCCGGCACGGCGTTTTTACCAAGAAGCCGGAAGCGCTCACCAATGACTTCTTTGTGAACCTCCTCGACATGAGCACGACGTGGAAGGCAACCTCGGAAGACGAAGACGTGTTCGAGGGGCGTGATCGCAAGACTGGCGACCTCAAGTGGACCGGCACCCGTGTCGATCTCGTCTTCGGTTCGAACTCCCAGCTCAGGGCTCTGGCCGAGGTTTACGGAAGCGCGGACGCGCAGAAGAAGTTTGTCCAGGACTTCGTGGCGGCCTGGACAAAGGTGATGAACCTTGATCGCTTCGACCTCGCCTGATCGTAGCATAAACGTCTTCAAGGGCGGCTGAATTGGAATTCAACGACGCGATGGCTCGCTGACGCTTTACATTCAGCACGAGGCGCCGGAAGGCGAGAAAGGGGCAAAGTGGATCCCTGCGCCTGCCGGGCCATTCTTCATGGCGGGCCGTTTCTACGGCCCGGAGGCTTCGCTGATCGATGGTTCGTACAAGATTCCCGAATGCAAACGGGTGCCGTGACAGAAACAGGGCGGCAGTTGCTGTTACAACAGGCATTATGAGGATACTTTCAAAGGTATTAAAAAAAAGGGATCAATGAAGTAAGGCTAAAAGGAGGCATATAATGACAGGGTATGTTGGACCTATTGAGAAACAAACGTTAGATAACAACTTCTTCCGCAAGGTGCTGTTCACCGGTAGATACAACCAGCTGGTAGTGATGTGTCTGCAAGGGGGAGAGGAAATCGGTAATGAAGTACATCCGACCGTCGACCAGTTCTTCAGGGTCGAAGAAGGCAATGCCAAATTCGTTTTAAATGATAAGGAAGAACATCTTGCCGGTGATGGGGACGCAGTTATAGTTCCCGCCGGAACATACCATAACGTTATTAATACATCTTCAACAAAACCACTCAGGCTCTACACGATTTACAGTCCACCCAATCATCCTGATGGGACGGTGCATAAGACAAAGGCCGAAGCAGATGCTGCTGAGGCTGCGGAACATCGCTAAAATTCTTTATCATGGATGCTCCCTCCCCATCACGGGGAGGGAGTGAACTAAAAAAAATGCTCATTTTCAACTGAAGTGATCAACAATTTGAGATGAATTGATGCGCGCAGTTGATGAAGTACATCTCACTGAGCGTTTCGGTTTGAAATGATGCCGCTGACTTCTTCCCGGAATGACAAGAAATCGGAATAACCAGAAATGTGTGCTGTATGTTCAAGAAAAAGTAATGTGTATCAGAGACCTTTGATGATCTCAACTACCGATTGGAGAGCCGCATCAAGTTTCTCTGTGTCTTTTGTGCCGCCCTGCGCCATTTCGGGCTTTCCGCCGCCCCTGCCTCCGGCCGCAAGCGAAATATTCTTGACGATCTCGCCGGCATGATATTTCTTCGTGAGGTCTTTTGTCACCATACAGACGATGGCTGCCTGTCCGTCCATGACTGACGATGCAACGATAATCCCTGATTTAACCCTGTCGCGCACATTATCGGCAAAAAGGCGAAGTTCATTCGCATCGAGACCGTCCTGTCTCACGGAGACTACCTTTACGCCGTCAATCTCTGCTGCACTGTTCAACGCCTCCGAAACGGCGTCCCTGGAAGATCCGGTTTTCAGTTTCTGGATCTCCTTCTCCATAGACTTCGTCTCCTGGAGGAGTCTTTCTATTTTTTCGACCGGCTTATCGGATTTTAGGAGATTTTTTATTTCGTCGAGATGAACGGCCATGGACCTGAAATGGCCGAACGCATTTTTGCCTGTGAGGGCTTCTATCCTTCGGATGCCCGAAGCAACGCTACCTTCCGAGGTTATCACAAAAAGGCCGATTTCCCCGGTTGTTCTGCAGTGGGTGCCGCCGCAGAGTTCCCTGCTGAAGTCGCCGGCCGAAATGACCCTGACGGTGTCGCCGTATTTCTCGTCAAAAAGCGCCACAGCCCCTGTTTTCATCGCGTCCTGTATATTCATTACATCGGTTTTCACGATCAGATCTTCGAGAATCTTCTCGTTCACGATATCCTCTATCTTTTTTCTTTCTTCATCCTGCACAGCGTGAAAATGTGTAAAATCGAATCGTAGCCGTTCCGGATCGACAACCGATCCGGCCTGTTTCACGTGGTCGCCTAAAACCATACGAAGCGCCTTATGGAGAAGGTGAGTGGCGGTATGATTTCTCATTATCGACCTTCTTCTATGTTCATCTACCGAACAGACGACTTTATCCCCTTTCTGAATCTTACCCTTGACAACTTTGACGATATGGAGATAAACATGCTGGTCCGGCTTCTTTGTATCAAGGACTGAAACTGAAGATGTAACGGAAGAGATTATTCCGGTATCACCGACTTGACCGCCGGATTCACCGTAGAATGGCGTCCTGTCAAGTATAAGTTCGCCTCTCTCTCCTTCTTTCAGTTCTCCAACCTCTTTGCCGTCTTTCAAAACCAAACTAACAATCGAATCCGCTTGCAGAGTGTCGTATCCGACGAATAGAGTACTAGTCATAGTCGCTGCAACTTGCAGTCGCGGCAATTCTGCCCTGAGCTCTGCGCCCTTCGACCTCTGTCTCTGGGCTTCCATCTCTCTATTAAATGCCTCTTCGTCGACAATCAATCTCGCGTCCAGCGCAATATCTTTCGCGAAATCAAGGGGAAATCCGTATGTGTCATAAAGCTTGAATATCTCCTCGCCGGGTATGATCTGTCCGGCGCCCTTCCTGACCTCCTCGATAACACCGTCGAGAATCTGCATACCTGCTTCGATGGTTTTTGAGAAGCGGTCCTCCTCTATGCGAAGAAGTTTCCCGGCTCTTTCTCTCTCGGCCGCAATCTCAGGATACACGTCTCCCATCACGGCGACAACCGAATCGATCAGCTTATAAAGACAGGGCTCATCAAGATTCAGAAGCTTCGCATGCCGGGAGGCCCTACGGATTATTCTTCTGAGGACATAGCCTCTCCCCTCGTTCGAGGGGACAAGTCCTTCCGAAAGCATGAATGTGGTTGCTCTGATATGATCGGCGATGACCCTCATAGAGGTGTCAAGATCCCCGGACGATCCATATGGAATTCTCGCGAGAGATGCGATATCACGAATGATCGGCTGAAAGAGATCAGTGTCGAAATTACTCGTTTTGCCCTGAAGAACGGCGCTTATCCTTTCGAGGCCCATGCCGGTGTCTATGCTTGGTTTCGGAAGGGGTGTGAGCGTTCCGTCTTCACTTTTGTTGAACTGCATGAAGACAAGGTTCCATAATTCGAGGTAGCGGTCGCAGTCGCAGCCGACATAACAGTCAGGCCTTCGGCATCCGACTTCTTCACCCTGGTCGATGATGATCTCCGAACAGGGACCGCATGGACCCGTATCTCCCATCTGCCAGAAGTTGTCCTTTGCCCCGAGTCTTGCAATTCTGTTTTCGGGAAGTCCGATTATATCGGCCCACAACTTCACGGCCTCATCATCGTGCTCGTAAACGGTCGCATAAAGCTTATCCACCGGCAGGAGAAACCGTTCCGTGAGGAGCTCCCACGCGAAAAGAATCGCTTCTTTCTTGAAGTAATCTCCGAAAGAGAAATTGCCGAGCATCTCAAAAAAGGTATGATGCCGTGTTGTATGCCCCACATTCTCCAGGTCGCTGTGCTTCCCTCCGGCCCTCATACATTTCTGGCAGGTGACCGCGCGGCTGAATTCGGTCTTCTCTTCACCCAGGAAGATCTTCTTGAACTGCACCATCCCTGCATTGACGAAAAGCAGGGTAGGGTCATTCCATGGTATCAGGTTAGAACTGCGGACGAGGGTGTGGTCTTTAGATCCGAAATACTCCAGGAATGCGGTTCGTATCTCCGAACTTGTCATCACCTATTTTATGTAAATAAGTTTACCGTCATAGAACAAAAGTATCTTGCTCTCTACTACTCCCAGCGTGCCTTTCACAGCATATGTCCATTCTTCCCGCGGTTTGTTCTCAAAAGGTTCGAGGAATTTTATGGAATCGGGGGCTCCCCATGCATAACGCACTTGCTCTTGAGACATTCCAAGAGCGATCTGGGCTTTTCTGATATTCTCTTTAACCGGGTCGGGAAATGCCTTAATCTCTTCTTCAGTGTACCGGACGGACTTCGTACACCCGGCGAACAAAAAAAGGGACAGCACAACAAAGGCCACAAACGCATTTTTCATCTTATTCCTCCTCGTTAAGAAATTCATCCTTTAAAACTCTCCGTATCGTGCCGGAAGAATAGCCTCTCCGCGCCAGAACATTATACAATCTTCTCCTGACTATTTCCCTCGGGTAATGCCTCAGAGCCTTCAATTTCTTGTGCACGAGACGTTTAGCGTTGTCGGTGTCCGTCTCCGCATCGAGAGCGGCCGTCGTTTCTATCACCCCGGCGGGTATGCCCCTGATACGCAAATACTGCTTCGCCGCAGACCGGCTCAGCATCTTTCTGGAAAAAGCCTCGGTTGTCAGGATTTCGGCCAATGATGCGTCGTCGACCAAACCTGTATGCTTCAGGGATGCTATGGTTTCGGAAACGGCTGTTTCAGCGAATCCTTTTTTACTTAACCGTTCTCTCAGTTCCTTTTCACTTCTTCCCCTATAGCTCAGAAGTTTCAAAGCGTACAGGCGGGCCCGGGAAGCGTTTGCCGGATCCGGATCTCTACTTGGTGAACCTCTCAATTTTCATTTTGTCCTTGTCTTCTGTTTTCTCCGGCCTGATCGAGAGCTGATCTTCGATCGAGAGTTCACTCGTCGACTGAATGCCTTTGACTTTCAGCACAAAATCATCCGGGTTTGAAGCCCTCCTCAGCGCTTCCTCGTAAGTGATGAGCCCCGTCTTGTAAAGTCCGAACAGCGACTGGTCGAACGTCTGCATGCTGTAATGGACCGCACCCTGCTCGATGACATCGGGAATCGCCTTGGTCTTGTCAGGATCAAGAATACAGTCCTTTATGGTCGCCGTCGCTATGAGGACCTCCACGGCAGGGACTCTGCCCTTTCCGTCGGCTCTCGGCATGAGGCGCATTGATATTATGGCCTTCAGGACCGATGCAAGCTGCATGCGGACCTGCTTATGCTGATAAGGCGGAAAAACGGCTATGATCCTGTTGACCGTTTCCGTCGCGTCGATCGTATGAAGGGTGCTCAGGACGAGATGCCCGGTTTCGGCGGCGACGAGCGATGTCTGTATGGTTTCAAAATCGCGCATTTCTCCAACGAGTATGACGTCGGGGTCCTGTCTCAACGCCTGCCTCAGCGCTTTGCTGAACGACTCCGTATCGCTTCCGATTTCCCTCTGATTGACGATGCTTTTCTTATCCCTGTGGAGATATTCGATCGGGTCCTCGATAGTCATGATATGTTCCGTGCGCTGGGAGTTGATTATGTCTATCATCGCCGCAAGTGTAGTAGATTTACCGCTGCCGGTTGTCCCCGTCACGAGGATCAGGCCCCTCGGCTCCGATGCAATCTTCTTGATAACCTCGGGCAGGTTCAGTTCTTCAACCGTCGGTATGCGCATAGGAATCACTCTGAATACCAGGCCGACCGTTCCCCTCTGCATAAAGACATTGCATCTGAATCTTCCCAGGCCCGGGACGCTGTACGCAAGGTCTACGTCGTTTTTCTTTTTAAAGACCTCCGTCTGTCCCGGAGTCATCACGGCAATCGCAATCTTAGTCGCGTCTTCATGGCTTACTCTTTTTTCCGTTGTAAGGGGGGTCAACTCCCCGTGAATTCTCAGAATGGGCGGCGAGCCGACTTTTATGTGGAGATCCGAGGCTTCCAGGGCATGAGCCTTTTTCAACAGATCATTGATTTCCATACCTACCTCCTTAAATTATAGGCCTCGACAATTTTTGCTTCTATTTCCTGGGCGATTTCCTTGTTCTGCCTCAGGAACTCTTTTGCATTTTCGCGGCCCTGACCGATCCGGTTTCCTCCGTAACTGTACCACGCTCCGGATTTCTCTATGATGGCTTTATCCACGCCGAGGTCTACGAGTTCGCCGACGCGCGAAATACCCTCGTTGAAGTAGATGTCGAACTCCGCCTGTTTGAACGGAGGCGCAACCTTGTTCTTTACGACCTTGACCTTTACGCGGCCGCCGATGATATCCTGATTTTCCTTTATACTCTCTATTCTCCTGATATCAAGCCTCATGGATGAATAGAACTTGAGAGCTGTACCGCCGGTCGTCGTCTCCGGATTTCCGAACATGACCCCTATCTTCATGCGTATCTGGTTGATGAAGATGACGGTGGTGTGCGATTTTGAGATGGCTGCAGTGAGTTTTCGGAGCGCCTGGCTCATCAACCTCGCCTGGAGACCGGGGAGCGAATCCCCCATATCTCCTTCTATTTCGGCCTTCGGCACGAGTGCGGCAACAGAGTCGATGACGATGATGTCTATTGCGCCGCTGCGCACCAGCACTTCCGCGACTTCGAGCGCCTGTTCTCCCGTATCAGGTTGGGATACAAGAAGTTCCTCAATATTGACACCCAGCTTTTGGGCATAGATGACGTCGAGGGCGTGTTCCGCATCGATGAATGC
>JBFLXP010000074.1:0-10642 GCA_040757315.1 Nitrospirota bacterium | reverse complement strand
TTTATATGCTGTCTGCTTTTTATAATATGGAGCAGACTGACGGTCTCATAAACGGATCCCCTAGCTACGTT
The DNA here is from genome assembly GCA_040757315.1 of Nitrospirota bacterium. Classification (GTDB taxonomy): domain Bacteria; phylum Nitrospirota; class Thermodesulfovibrionia; order Thermodesulfovibrionales; family SM23-35; genus JAKLQR01. Next base: position 10,571 of record JBFLXP010000074.1, on the reverse strand, counting down.
GAAATAGTATTTCCGTTCTTTCAAGCTCTCTCTCCCAGTAGCCTCGGCGATGTTCGCCGATATCGACAAACAACTCCTTCTTATCTGATCACTGACAGATGACTGATAGCTATTTGGTATCGCATCAGCAATTTCAGCAATTTCTTCAAAAAGTTCTATACTTCGCTGCCAAGCGATCAGTCTTTCGAACTTGAACACGGACTTTTTGTCTGCTGTCTTAAATTGTTCTGTGCTCTATCTGAAATCTCTATCTCAATTTCTACCTGATATCTATATCTATCTTAAATCTGTTTCTGATATCTGTATCTGATATCTCTATCTGGATTTGGCTGGGGAGAGAGGATTCGAACCCCTGTAAGCAGATCCAGAGTCTGCCGTCCTGCCGCTGGACGACTCCCCAGAAGGACTTCCATCAAAGCAGATATTATACCATACCATATCACAATGGTTGTGAACCCTTCAATTAACAGGTCTATGTATTTTTTGGAAGCTAAGAAGAGCGGTGAAGTAAAGACTTGAATAACGGGCGGAGGTGAGGGCCGCACCGGGCGTGTGCTCTCACAAATGGTCTGTCGGTTCATATTTGGCGCGGGTAGCCGTTACGGGAACGTTAAAGCCGCTAAATATCCAGTAGAAAGGTTTGTATTCTAATCGCTGCGTGAGTTCAAGCCGGCCCGCACCTCTATAATGTCATCACTGCACCTGCAGGGCCTTCTCAATAGCCTTTTCTATGCTATCAATTACCCATGCCGGAGCTCTGTCCTCAAGACGTGTCTTGCGGGCCGGAAAATAGCCGGAACTTCTGTAGCCTGTAAAGGTTGATACCATGTTGACCGTGCCCTCCAGATCATATTCGTCAACGTAGAAGTACATTTTCATTTTGAACTTGCCAGTGATCCTGGTTGAAGGTTTATTTCCTTTACCAGTGAAGGAATAACTGATGAGGTTGACATCCACATCCGCATCCAGCGCGTCCCCGAGACCGACCTCGAAATAGTCCTCGATGTCCGCCGGGTCTGCATAGACAAAAAATTTCCTACCCTGCTGACTCCAAGACCCCTCCAGATCGATCATTTCAAAGGAGCCATCGTCATGAAAAATGAATTCGTCCTCGAAGTATGACGTTTCCCTTTCAACGCCATAGCCCGTCATTTTGACTTTAACAGTCATTTCTCCGCTGACGTCCCACGCGCCTTCAACGGACGACCAGGCGGGACCTTTGATAAGAATAACGAACAAAAAGCTGAACAGTAACAGAGCGGTTTTCCTGAACATAGCTCCCCCCTAAAAAGATCATAGAAGTGAATTGATCGGAAATACTTAAATGGAGAATTTCCGGTTATTACACCGGGATGACTCCATCACCACCTTGCCCCCGCAAAAAGATGGCTATATTTTGCATGGTCAGCCACTATGCGTCAAGAAAAAAACAGACAATCCCCCAGAAGAGCGTGTCAATTAAAAATATCCGGTCTGTCGGTGGCTATGCCGTCGACTCCCTTGGCGATGTACTCTTGGGCCTCTTTTGCTGTGTTGATCGTCCATACGACCACTTTCAAGTTCTTTTTGTGAGCGTCTTCAACATTCCTGGTGTGAGTGAAGCGGTACAAAGGAAGGAGATACTTTGCGTTCAGTTTCAGTGCGGCATCGATAGGTTTTTTGTGTTTCGCGTAAACGAGCCCGGTCTCGATCTTCCCATCTTCTTCTCTGACTTTCAGCAGGGCCTGTTCGTTGAAAGAGACTACGATTACCCTTCCCTGAAGTCTGAGCTTCCTTACGACGTCCAGCACTTTCTTTTCATAACCACCCTCTTTCAGCTCAACCAGGATTTTGTCGACCTTTTTATCTATGAACCGCAATGCTTCTTCAAGGCTTGGGACCCTGCCGCCGGACAGTTGCTTCAATTCGTCCAGCGTGGCATCCTGAATGCGAATATCGCTGCCGAAGATTCTTTTCAGGCTGTCGTCATGGCTGACAACCAACCTGCCGTCCCCGGATTGGCGCACATCGAGTTCGACGGCATTGACGCCCAGTTTGATCGCTTTCTCATAACTTTCAAGGGTATTCTCGGTTTCGTAGGCTCTCGCTCCCCGATGGCCGACCTTAAGAAACGGGGTCCCGGAATTCCTGGGAGGAACTCCCTGCAGGCGGGACGGCAAATCGCTTTTTCCGCTATCTTTTGTAGAGGCCGACGATTTCCACACGTCCGATGACATGTCCCTGCATTGCTCTTTCGAGGTCGCTCTTCCTGGTATCGGCGTCGAGTCCGAGAACCTTATCCAGAGCATAGATCTTGAAGAAATAACGGTGAGTGCCCGAAGGCGGACAGGGGCCTCCGTAATTATGCTTTCTGAAATCGTTGATTCCCTGCTGGGCTCCGGCGGGAACTGAATTCTCTTTTATTTCACCGGTAAAAGGGGAAATATTCCATACCACCCAGTGGACCCACGTGCCGCCCGGAGCATCAGGATCATCCACAATCAGTGCCAGCGATTTGGCATTTTCCGGCATGTTCTTTATGAGAAGCGGTGGATTGACATTCGCACCGTCACAGGTATATTTCTTCGGTATGTGCTCATTATGCTTGAAAGCTGGACTTGTCAACTGTAATCCTTTCATTTTTACCTCCCCTTGACTCGTTGATCCGGCAGCGAAAAGAAATCCGACCATGATGAATAGGAAACAGACGATTATCCGATTCATTCGTGACCTCCCAACCAGATGTTACCGCTATTTAATGTATACTTCGTCGAAATCCTGTTGTCAAGGCGCGACAGGCTTTCTACTGTCGAGCCTGAACCATGCGGAGCCGGAACGGCAAGCGCATCCCTGGATGAATCGGGCAAGGGACTTTAGCTTTCGCAATTAAGCTTATGCTATAATTAAACATATTTCCATTAAGATTTGAGAAAAACGTATGAGGACTTCGGCAGCAGAGAACATTCCGAGAGGATTTACAGGCACGAGAGTGAAATGCTGGGAATTTTTCCGGTGTGATGAGCATGAGTGTCCGGCCTTTTCTTCAGAAAGCTCTGAATGCTGGCTTTTCACCGGAACCCATTGCCGAAACGAAATCCAGGGGAAGTTCCTGGATAAGATAGAACTGTGCACGGACTGCGGCGTTTTCAAGAGGAACATGGATATGCAAGCGGTAGCAGAGACCTGCAGAGTGTTCAACCAGCAGTTGAAAGAGTACAGAAAACTCGTTGAGGATAGAGATCGTGAACTGAAGAATATGAGCATGGAATTGGCCCTGGCTCTGTCCGAGGTTTTTGAGGCCCTTAAGAAGATTTCTTCTGGAGATCCGACGGTCAGGATACCGGAATCTTCCCACATAGAGCTTATTTCGAAGCTGAAACATATGATTAATATGACGGCGAGGAATATCGGGGAAATCGTGGACCAGTCGCATGAGATAGCGATCAGCATCGCCGAACATTTTGATGTGCTGCACAGGGTGTCGAAAGGCGATCTGAGCGCGAGGGTGTCGGGAGGCTCGGAGATCGAACTCCTTGAATCGCTGAAAAATGTGACAAATGAGACTATCGAAAGTATATCAAGAGAGATTGCGGAGCGAAATCAGGCAGAGGAGGAGCTGAAAAGCTCGCGGGAACAGCTTCGCTATCTTTCGGCGCATCTGCAGTCTGCAATTGAAGAGGAAAGGATGTACATATCGCGGGACATCCATGATGAGATGGGTCAGCTGTTGACCGCTTTAAAGATGGATTTGTTCTGGCTGAACCGCAAAATACAGAAGAATTTACCGAAGAAATCACTTCTGATGAAAATAGAATCGATGTCGGAACTGATCGATGAGGCCGTCAAAGCGGTGCAGAAGAAGTCGGCGGATTTGAGGCCGGGGCTGCTTGACGACCTCGGGCTCACGGCAGCTATCGAATGGCAGGCCTCGGAATTTTCGAAGAGAACGGGATTTGAATGTAAACTGAATCTCGATTTCTCCGAAGACATTATCATGAATCAGGACGTGGCAACAGCCATTTACCGCATTTTTCAGGAGGCGCTCACCAATGTGGCCCGGCACGCCAATGCCTTCCGTCTGAAGATCAGTCTGAGGCAGGAGGGGGATAGAGTGGCGCTGGAGGTCAGCGACAATGGGAAAGGCATTACAGAAGATCAGATTAGAAACGCCAAGTCCTATGGTCTCACAGGAATTCGTGAGCGTGTGCATCTTTTGCGGGGTGACGTGACAATCGAGGGGATACCCGGCAAGGGGACCACGATAAAGGTGAGTATACCGCTCGAAAAAAATGCTGAAACGGCGTTCTGAAGCAGTCTTTCCTGAAAAAAATGTGGGGCACGTTCAAGCGTGCCCCACATTTGCCATGAGTCTTAATGAGGTTTCTTTTTCTTCCCCTTCCCAGGCTTGCTCGAAACACTGCACGCAGCATCGGCGGCGCAGTCGGAGTCAGCGCAGTCTATGGCGCCGTCACCGTCGTTATCGCTTTCGTCAGAGCAGTCCGTCTCCGTAGCAACTGGCTGACAGAGGGGATCGGCGGCGCAGTCAGAGTCGGCACAGTCTATGAGGCCGTCGCCGTCATCGTCGATTCCGTCTGAACAGTTGGTCTCGGTGGCAACTGGCTGACAGAGGGGATCGGCAGCGCAGTCGGAGTCGGCACAGTCTATGGCGCCGTCGCCGTCATCATCGATTCCGTCTGAACAGTTCGTCTCGATCGCAACGGGCTGACAGGCGGGATCGGCGGAGCAGTCGGAGTCGGCACAGTCTATAAGGGTGTCGCCGTCGTCATCGATACCGTCTGAACAGTTCGCTTCGACGGGAACAGCTATACAGCGGACAGAAATACTGACAGGATTGACGATTGAACCGTCGGCAAGCGAGACACATGTGGCATGAAATCCGCTATCCGACGCGTCTATCGGCGAGCCGGCACTTGCTAAAGCGGCGTTGGCCGGGCATTCTGCATATCCGCTCAGTGCCAGACCGTTGTCGCACTGACAGTCGCTTGTGTCTGTGCAGGTGACGACGGAAGTGCCCGACAGTCCCATATCTGACCCTTCATTCCATGATATGTATGCCTCTGAAGGTCTGCAGTCGTCGGGACCGTTCACTATTCTCAACTGACCGTTCATAGTCTTATAACAGGCGTGAATTACGTCCGAAACGTCAACCGGCGGCTGATGCGAACCACCACCGTGCCAGTCATGTCCTCTGCCCGCGTAGCAAGGCAGCGAAGAAGCCAACATCAGGGAGAGATTCAGTGTGATTACTACAAGGATAATTTTTTTCATTGCGGGTCCTCCTTACTTCTGATAGATTGGGTCAGGATGGCTGGTTGCGCCACTGGCTCCCTCACCGACCGAGGCGCCCATGTAGGCGGGTGAGTTCTCTGCCGCCGTTTCACAGTAGCAAATCGAGCGACTTAAGAAACACCTCCTTTCCTATTTTTCGAGCTCCGTCCTTCGAGAATAAACCCTATCGCTGCAAAAGGGAGGTCATCCCTCAAAGCCTTTCAAGGCGATGAGATTTGATTAGGGCATGGCGTCGAGAAAACAAGACTTCACTGAAAGTGTCATCCTGCTTTCGTATTTTCGATGTGGCTTCCGATGCAATAATGTATCGCTGCGAAAGGCTTTTCGTGCCGCCCTCCCTCTTGCATTTATGATTCTTATACAACTATAGGTTAAGAATAATCTGGATTAGAGATTAGCAATATGGGGATAGAATATCTGTGAGATGGATCACAAAAAAAGAAAACCCCGTCCGGGCTTGCCGAACGGGGTTTTCGGAGGTGATACTAAAGTTTGCCTTCGCCTTTGAGCCTTATCGACCGCGTCGGCGTGTCCGGGTCATTGGAGGAGATTCTCAGATATGCTGATTTCCCTTCTCTCGACGTCGGAGTGAAACTTACCGAGACGGTTGCGCTCTGTGATGGAGCGATCGAAAGGGTCGTAGCGCCGACCACCCTGAACATTGCGGCGTTAGTGCCGGTAATCTCCATCTTGGAGACTGTGAGAGTTCCGGTGCCTCTGTTCCTGACAGTCACGGGGAGTGTCTTTGTCGAACGGATCCTCACGCCTCCGAATTCAAGCGTTTCGGAAGGCGAAACGGATATATCCGGAACACCCTGTGAGACCTGCCGGCTGAATGCAGCAGTGCAGGATTTGCTCGCATTCATGATCACCACGCCGTCGGCGCAGTCCGAATTGCCGCTCCATCCCGCAAAGGTGGAGCCGCTCGCCGCCGTCGCCGACAGAGTCACCTGAGTGTCGGCAGAGTAGCTTTGTGAGCAGTCGCTGCCGCAACTGATGCCTGACGGACTGCTGGTTACCGTGCCGCTTCCTGTTCCTGACTTTGTCACACTCAGCGTGTAAGTAGTCGGAGAAGGAGGCGGAGTGGAACCCCGTGTGAAATTGTGGCATCTGGAGCAGTCTATTCCCTCGCCTCTGACATGCCTGTTATGGACCGACGTGAAGCCAGGGTTCGATTCGTATCCGTGGCACTGTGAGCATACCGAAGATGAAGAGCCTTTCAGCACGTAGCCCATATTCTTCAAGTTCATCTGGGTGGCTGTCGAGCCATGACACTGGTTGCAGGACAATGCCTGCGACGAAGGCATGGCCTCGTGAGTAATCAACTGGTAGGTATCGGTCTCTACAAACGAGTAGGGTTCCGCCGAGTTCAGCCCCATGTTGGCAAGACCCTGTTTCACAGCGGCACTGGTGTCGCCGGTCGACATGAAGACGCTCGTGTCCAGAGCGATCAGCTTGCTGAGACCGGTCGCCATGGGCTGAAGAGCGGTTTTGTACTTGAACGGGAACAGCTTGCTGTTAGCGTCGTTGATACCTCCCTCGGGTCGCGAGGTGGGATATCTTCCAGTTGCAGGGTCGATTGCCGCGGTCTCACCCAGATTGTGGACATAGCTGTATCCATTCCAAAACGCATACTCCGGCTTCAGATCGCTTCCACGAGTCATGGGAGGCTCATAGCGGTTATTGGCAGCGCTCCACTCGGACAGAGTCCAATCTCTATGCATTTCGGTCGACTCATTAGCAGTTGTATCCGACGCGTTCCTCGCGTAGGTTTTAATGTGGCATGTCTGGCACGCGACTTTTTTGACATGTCTGTTCACGTCAGCGGTTGCATGCCCTGTCGAGGAGAGTTTGTTCGTGTGGCAATTCGTGCAGTTAATCTGCACATCGAGATCGGTCTCCCTCAAATCTGAGCCTCTTCCGGCTATCCTGTGGTTCTGTGTTGTATGACAGCTCTGGCAAACGAGATTCCCGCCTGAAGTTGACATATGAACATCGAAGTTTCTGTCGCCAGTATTTGCGTGGGCCAGGGCTATATCGCCGCGTTTGTTATTGTCTCCTCCGCCGGCCTTTGCATGACACTGCAGGCAGTTGGCCCTGACGGGTTTGCGGACCGTCTGAACCGCCTGATCCATAGTGATCGTCATGTTGGCCGTGTCGGGGACGAATACGCCGTTGACCTTCTTCCTTTTATAATCCTTCTGATGGCAAACCAGGCAGTCGATGTTTGCGAGCTGCGCTGTTGATGCCGTCGCCTCGGGCTTTGCTCCGAGTCCGGCGTGGCAGTTGCCGCAGACGTTCCAGTTGCCGAGGATGCTGATACAGTAACTGTTGACCGCTGAGTTCAGTTTGCCCTGCACGGGAGGACCACTGATGGTATAGGGCGCTTGTCCCTGCCACTGATAGTGGATCGAACCGTGCAGATCGGTTGCCTGCTGAGTGTGACACTGCCGGCACTGCTGAGTTCCCGTCCAGGTCTGAGAAGAGTGTGTGCCACCCGACGGAGGCGGCAGAGTGATAGTTACGGAAGCGTTTCTGCTTGCCGAAACATTACCGGCGGCGTCCTTTGCCCAGGCATAGAGCGTCTTCGTTCCGGCGGAGGTGAATGTATGGCTCGTCGGGACCGAGGTGGACCAACCAGTGGCGGTCGCAGAGGGTTTTGTGGAACTCTCATTAACAATGTAACCCGCTACACCCACGTTATCGCTTGCGGTGAACGTCGTGATCGCAACGGTCAGCGAGGACGATGTGGACGGGATGCTGAAAGCCGTCACCGTCGGAAGGGTGGTGTCTGATGCCGCCGGAACACTGGATGCGTTTCCAGGGAAAGTGCGCGCATTAATCTCGGCGATGTTGCTGAAGCCGTCGCCATCCGAATCGAGCGGCTCGATTGTTGCGAAGTTATGAGAGTTGCTCCTGTACGCGCTTCCATATGAATTCAACGCGGGAGCAGTCGTGTGACAGACCGAGCACGTATTAAGTACCGTACCCGATGTCCCGTATCGCGTGTTGAACTGACTGAGGTAGCCTGATACGGCAAGAGCGGAACCGAAGGCTCCCAGTATGAGCGCCGCCAGCACTACCGTGATAGTTGTTGTTTTTTTCATTCCTTTCCTTTCCTTTTTTGAAAACTAAAATCGAATTCCCCTTATTAGTTCAGACTTGCACATTCATACAGTCGTCCTCCTTTCATACAGGGTGGAGAAAGCCATCGCATCAAAGGCCGAACACCTGAACCGGCGGCCTCCGGCTTCCATAAAGAACGAGGAGCTCATGAGTTGTTCTTTTTCCCTCACTTCTTCCGCGTTTTTTAAAATGATACAATAAATAGTATTTTTATGTAAATATGTTTAAATATTAACTCCCGGGAATTTGTTTTTCTGTGATTCAGATCACAGGCACCCGACGAAAGCCGATTTTGACATCGGGGCAGGAGTTGGGTAAGGTTTTGAATAATGAGCATGGGAAGCAGAGAAGACGAATTAGACAGGATCGCGAGGGAGATCGAACATTGCCCGGAATGCATCAAATGGGGTTCGGGAAAGGCCGTGCCCGGAGAGGGAAATCCCGATGCACGCATATTCTTTGTCGGAGAGGCTCCGGGAAAAGAGGAATCGAGTACCGGCCGACCATTCGTCGGAAGATCCGGAAAATTTCTGCGATCCGCTCTCCGCGATATCGGACTCGACGAGAAGGAGATTTACATATCCAGCCCGGTGAAATACCGTCCGAAACAAGCCACGCCGTCCAGGAAGAATGTCGAGCACGGGTTCATCCACTTGGAAAAGCAGCTTGCAGCGATCAACCCCGAAATCGTCGTTCTCCTCGGGCGGATTGCATGCCTGGCCGTGCTCGGCGAAAAGGTGACGGTCGAAAAGGCTCACGGCAGCGTAATACGGCGGAGCGGGAAGATATATCTGATTACGTTTCATCCGGCCGCAGCAATGCGATTTCCTTCCATAAGGAGGAAGTTCGTGAGCGACTTTCGGAAGCTGAAGAGGCTGATCGGGCGTGAGTAATTCTCGCGGGATATCTATATTTATGTGCGGCGACGTCATGACCGGAAGGGGAATAGACCAGATATTGCCCTATCCGAGCATTCCGGTCATCTATGAACCTTTTATGAAAAGCGCCTTGGGATACGTCCATCTCGCGGAGGAATTGAACGGGCCGATTAAAAGGCCCGTCGGTTTTTCCTATATATGGGGAGACGCCCTCAATGAGTTGAAACTCGCGAGCCCCGATGCGAGGATTATCAATCTCGAAACAGCCGTAACGAAAAGCGACGATTACTGGAAGGGGAAAGAAATCAATTACAGGATGAACCCGAAAAACATCCCCTGCATCACCTCAGCGGGTATAGATTGCTGCTCCCTGGCGAATAATCACGTTCTCGATTGGGGATACGCCGGCCTCACGGAGACCCTGGAAACCCTCAAGTCCGCGAACGTAAAGTGTGCGGGAGCGGGCCTGAACGCGAAAGAAGCGGGAACTCCCGTCATAATAGATCTGGGGAGGAAGGGAAGGGTAGTCTTTTTCTCGTATGGCTCGGAAACAAGCGGAATTGCCCTCAACTGGGCAGCCCTGGAGAAACGGTCCGGCGTCAACCTTATCGAAGACTTTTCGGATGCGGCTGTGAGCCGAATAAAAAAGGAAGTGAGAGAGGTCAAGAAAAAGGGAGACGCGGTCATCGCCTCTCTCCATTGGGGCGGCAACTGGGGATATAAGGTGCCGAAAGAACAGAGAGAGTTCGCTCATGCACTGGTCGCGGAGGCCGGAATCGACATAATTCACGGCCACTCCTCTCATCATGCGAAAGGGATAGAGGTGCATGAGGGGCATTTGATCATCTATGGCTGCGGCGACTTTATTAATGACTACGAAGGCATCGGCGGATACGAGCATTACCGGGGAGATCTCGGTCTCATGTACTTCGCTGAGGTCGATCCGGAATCCGGGAATCTAACGGGGCTGCGCATGACCCCCACGCAGATGAAGAACTTCCGGGTGAACAGAGCCTCCCATGAAGATGCCGAGTGGCTGACGGCGGTACTGAACAGAGAAGGAAAGCAGTTCGGAGCAAAGGTAGAAATGGACGCGGACAATCGCTTAGAACTCCGCTGGGATTAATTCACCCTATCGTTGCGAAAAAGGGAAACATCCCTCAAAGCCTTTCAAGGCGATGAGATTTGATTAACGGATTATGCGTAAGTCAGTGTCGGGCAGAGGAGAATACACAACAAACGTCATTTAACGTGCCCCCAGACCGGGCCACCCCCGGA
>JBFLXP010000073.1:0-10657 GCA_040757315.1 Nitrospirota bacterium | reverse complement strand
GGGGATGACGGAGAGGACTTCGAGGTCACCATCGAAGATGGCCTTCAACTCCTTTGCCGCTGCGAGGGCCTTCCTTGATTGGTCCGACAAATCGACGGGGCATAGGATCTTTTTGACCGCCGCATGACCGGACCGCGCGGCGTCGGCTTTTTCTCCCCGGACAACAAGCATAGGGACTTCCAGGCCTTTGATCAATTTTTCGGAGCTGCTCCTGCGGAAAACATGGGCTACAAAACCCAGGATAACCATGTCGGCGTGCGCCTTCTCAAGGGCGACCGTAAACGACTCATGGAGTCTTCCGACGACAACCTCGGTTTCCGATCCGATTCCTTTTTCGGCCAGATATTTTTTCAGAAATGTAAAATTTTCCTCGGCGGCTTCTTTCTCCTTCTCCATATAGGGCGCCAGATAGGCAGGCGGCGTTATCAGATAGTCAATGACATGGAGAAGGTTAAGTGATGAACCCGTTGCCGCAGCGAAGTGCGCTGCATACGCGAGCACGGCATCTGTGGCAGGCCCGAAATCAACGCCGACAAGGATATGTTTTATGTTCACGTTATATTTCCTCCGACATTCCCATTGCAGCATAACCACAGAGACACAGAGCTAAAAGACCAGCCTCTTGATACCATGGTTTTTCCAGTCCCGAAAGCTCTCGGCACTGAAAAGACTGGATTCCCCGATCAAGTCGGGGAATGACGAATTGTTTTTGAATAGGTTCCATATCCCTTGACTTATAGCGAGCTGTGTCTCCGTGCCTCTGCGGTTTGTTTGCATCCCCGTTCGGCCGGAGGCCCTCCCATTCACAAAGGTATTCTCTCTTCGATCTTCTTCTTGAGATTTCTGACTTCTTCAACTGCGCCTTTTGAGTGAACATAGGGCGAAACGCCTTTGATATCGGCCTCCATGACGTCATGGCTGAAGGTTATCGAGCCGAGGAATTCCATATCCCCGATATTCGCCCTGATGAAATCGATGTCTTCGGGCCCTCTTGCTTTGTTCGCGACCACAAACACCTTCCCGACGCCGAGATTTCCTGCCATCCCGGAAACCGCTCTGGCTGTCTGCATACTCCGCTGTCCGGGCTCAACCACAACAATAAATGCATCGACGGACTCGGCTGTACCACGCGTGAGATGCTCTATGCCGGCCTCCATATCGACGATGACGACTTCACGCCTTTCGATCATAAGGTGCTTCAAAAGACTTCGCAGCAGAACATTCTCCGGACAATAACATCCTGACGCCGCCGCTTTCAGCTTGCCCATGGTAAGCAGCGTAATGCCATCCAATCTGTAGCCGATGCCTTCCGGCAGGTCGTCCACCCTGGGATTCAGTCTGAAGACGCCGCCCATGCTTCCAGGTTTTACCCCTGTGCGCTCTTCGATGAGGTCGGCCATGTCGGCGATGGGCCGAATTTTCTCAGCCTCCTCCCTCGATATTCCCAAAGCCGATGCGAGATTCGCGTCGGGGTCGGCGTCGACTGCAATAACGCGCTTTCCTTCCTCGGCGAAAAGATGAGCCAGTAGAGCTGCAAGCGTCGTCTTTCCGACGCCGCCCTTTCCTGTTATCGCTATCTTCATGGGATCAAATCCCTCGTCATCTCCACAGTTGCATAAGAACATCGAATGCAGAAAGGGAGGGCGGCACGAAAAGCCTTTCGCAGCGATTCCATATGGCATCGGAAGCCGTGTAAAGAAGTCGAAATCAGAATGATATTTTCAGTAGGGGCGTGATTAATCACGCCCCTACAAATAGACGACGCCATGCCCTGATCAAATCTCATCGCCTTGAAAGGCATTGAGGGACGCCCTCCCTTTTTTGCAATGATTGGGTTATCTTGATCATCATAAAACCTTCTTTGTCGAGGGCACGCCCTTCACCCTCGGATCTGTCGAGACAGCCTGTCTCAACGCCCTTCCGAGGGCCTTAAAAACCGCCTCTATAATATGGTGTGTGTTGCGGCCATAGGGCGATTCCACATGGAGGGTGATGCTGCAGCTGCTCGCGAACGCCTGCAAAAAGTCTTCGATCAGATCCGGATCGAAATTCCTGAGCTTCCCCTTTTTTGGGAACCGGATGTTGTAAACGAGATAAGGTCTCCCGCTGATGTCGATACTCACAGAAGCGATCGCTTCATCCATCGGCACTGATGCCTGGCCATAGCGCGTTATCCCCTTCATATCGCCGAGGGCCTGTTTCACGCACTTCCCCAGCACGATGCCGACGTCCTCCACCGTATGATGGTCGTCGACTTCGATGTCGCCCCTCGCCTTTATCTTCATATCGAAAAGGCCGTGCTTGCACATCAGAGAGAGCATATGATCGAGAAACGGTATCGACGTGTCTATCCTGTAAGTGCCTCCTCCGTCCAGGTTCACCGTCGCCTGTATATCCGTCTCCCCGGTTTTCCTTTGTATATTCCCTTTCCGCGCAGCGTTGACCTTAGAGCGCACCTTCATCTCCTTTCAGAATTCCTCTCAATGCCCCGAGAAAAACATCGTTTTCCTTCCGCGTCCCCACGGTCACCCTGAGACAGCCGTCTATGACGCCTCGCATATTCCTGACCAGAACACCCCGTCTCAGCAATCCTTTATATACCCTGTCGGGGTCGTCAACCCTAAAGAGAATAAAATTCGCATCCGAAGGATAGGGTCTTACACCCGGCGTTTTCAAAAGCTCACGAGACAGTCTCTTCCTTTCCGAAACAATCAGTCTGACAACCTGTCTGAACGCCTTTCTGTTCCTCAGAACTTCGGCGGCCATAGCCTGGGAACAGGAATTAATGTTGAAAGGAAGGCGCACCTTGTTGACCTCGCTTATGATCTTTTCGCCGGCTATGAGGAAACCGACCCTTAGAGCGGCGAGGCCTATCTTGCTCAGGGTCTTCATAATTATAAGGTTTTCATATTCGCAGAGATGCTGAATGAATCCCTTGTTTCCTGCAAAAGGATGATATGCTTCATCAACCACAATGAGAGACCGCGACTTCGCACCATCAAGTATCTTCAACATTTTTTCTGAAGAAAAGCAGTTCCCCGTCGGATTGTTCGGCGAGCTGAGGAAGATCAGCTTCGGCCTGTCCGCACGTAATGAAGAAAGAATGCTTTTCGCATCGAGGTCGAATTTTTCATCCAGAGGGACGGCGATCCTTTTCTCCCCCAGCGCCTGCGCAATGATCCCGTACATCGAGAAGGTCGGAACGGGATACAGCACGGGGCCGCCGAAAGTGGTTATCAAATAATAAATCAGTTCATCCGAACCGTTGCCCTGAAGAACATTTTCACGGCTTAGCCCGAATTCCTTCGAGATGAGTCTCCTGAGATTTTTTGCCTCGGGATCGGGATAACGGTTGGTTTGGAGGGACTTCATGATAGTGGCGGCCGCTCTGAATCCGTAGGGGCTCTCGTTTGCGTCGAGTTTAACCTTGCATGGGATCTCCTTTGCTTCATATGCGGAAAGTGACAGGATGTTGGGCCGCACGAGTCTCTTCACGTTCATAGCAAAGGAATTATACCACACTCCGTCCGCTTTTCAGATTAAGTCAGATCGCTCATGACTCGCGGATTCGCACTGAGGGATAGCGCGGAACGGCACTTCGGCGGGGAGAAGATTTCAACCGAAGGGGGAACAGCTTATCGGCCACTGTGTGCGGCTCTTCGACTCCTACCTAAGCTGTGCGACGCATTGAAATGTAATCTGCACCTATATGCAGCTAATTAATTCCTCTCTTCTCGCGAAAATTGTTCAATGCTGCGAGCGCTTCATTCTTGACTACTGAATCACTCTCCATTTCGCAAACACGCCGAATATCAGGTATCACCTTGGGATCTCCGATCCCTTCGAGCGCCCCTATCACACTCAGTCTGATGGCGGAACTCGGATCCCCTAAAAGCCCGACCAGATGCGGGACCGCCTTCGGGTCTCCGAGTTTTCCGAGTGAGCGGATTGACGCCTCTCTGACAAGAAGTTCAGGGTCGCTCACCCCCTTTATAAGCGCGTCGAATACCCTCTGATTCCCCTTGAAGTTGCCGAGTGCGTTTGCGGTGTAGGATTTTATCGACGGGCATCCCCAATTGAGAAACGAATTATTGAAGATCGACAACAGAAGTTCTACTGCTTTTGGATATCGCGCCTCTCCCAAAAATTGAATCGCTCTGATCTTGACAGGCCAGCGTTCAGTCCATGTGCCCGCAACATCCAGCAGAATATTCAATGCTCTCTCGTCGCGGAAATTGTCCAATTTTTCAACAGCGGCCAGCCGTACCTCCAAGTTGCCGTCATTGAGTTCCTTTCTTATTTGGTCGAGCCTGTCTTCTGCGGAAATGCTCCCCGGCGTGACCATTAAGACGGCCCCAAAAAAACAGAACAAAAGATAGACATAAATCTTTCTGCTTCCTGTCGACATCATTCTTCTCCTCTTGGCATGATCCGCTCCATTGTTTATCTTCAACCCGACCGCCTCCGTCCTTGTCGAGGGACTGGTCATCTGGGCATCCGGCCGTCTTTGATGGAGCCGGATTAATCTCACACTTACTTTTTTTAGGGTATCATTTCGGGGGATATTAGTGCAATTATTACAGCCAAAAATATATAAAAGATAAGACACTGAGAGATAGATGTCGCGCGACATTAAATATAGTGTCGCGGGGAGCCGCCCGCTCGGGACTGTGGGGTCCCCTTACGGAGGAGATAACGCTCAAAAATTATTGAGCGCAAATATTAACCTGATTCTACATAATAATGCGCTGCCCACGTTTTGTGGAACTCTTTCCATATAACCAATCTATTCTAAACAAAATATATACTCCAATTTTTGACATATGTATTTATCCTTATATAATGCTTGCAAATATAGAATACGCATAAAAATAAATGTGTACGTAAAAAATATATGAATAATTACGGTGCTATCGCCATCATTTAATGCGGCGGAGACTTGAATGGATCAATCGGACAATTCAGAAATAATATCAATAGAAAGCGAGTCAAAGGCGGGAGCATATTACTCTGTGAATATGACCTTACTGACTTGCAGTTGTCCATATTTTGTCAGGAAACTTCACGGGTTACCATTAGAGAACCCTCATAGGTGACGAGACAGTGTAAACTTGATTGTGTGAACTTCAAAAGAGGGTAAAAATAAGGGCGCACCTCCTATAAAATATTTTGTTACACCAATAACAAATATCAAAAGGAGGAGCACCCATGGAAATTAAGATTAGCGTACCAGAAGTCGTAAGTTTAATCAAAGAATTGCAGGAGAATCCATCGAGGATATTTGAGATGGCGGCGATGAATGTACAAAAGGATGTAGGCAATTATTTGACGAACCTGATGAAGGCAGAACTGACACATGTTTTAGGGCGGGAGCGGTATGAGCGTGGGAAAGGGGAGATCAATCATCGCAACGGGAGCTATCCTCGGGACTTCTGCACGTTCGGGCATATACATCTGGAAATGGGGTCAGCCCTTGACTCTTGACATTTGCGCTGGACAACTATAAACTGTCGCATGGCCAGACCACTAAGGGTAGAGTATGAGGGCGCATTTTATCACATCCTCTCCAGAGGCAACCGGGCGGAATTCATTTTTGCGGAGGACAAAGACAAAGAGTACTTTCTCCGGATTCTTCAGAGAGTTGTCGAAAAGTACGGGATTGAATTATACGCATATTGCATCATGGGGAATCATTATCATTTGCTCATGGGAACGCCCCACGGCACACTGAGCAAGGTAATGCACATAGTGCAGTCATCTTACGGAAGTTATCAGCAAAGAGAGCGAGGCTGGATCGGACATGTCTTTGCTGGAAGGTATAAATCACTTTGCGTTGAAAAGGAAGGGTATCTGCTTGAGCTTAGCAGATACATTCATCTGAATCCGGTAAGGGCAAAGATTGTGAAGGAGCCGGAAGAATATCTATGGAGCAGTTATCGATTCTACGTAGGGAAGGATAAGAGACCAAAGTGGTTGAATACTGATTGGCTTCTGGAGGAGTATGGAAAGACATATACAGCAGCGCAGAGAGAATACCGTAAGTTCGTCCAGGCGGGTATCGGCACTCTTTCATCATTTCCCGCCGGGCAAGTCGCCGGACAAGCCATTCTTGGAAGCAAGGATTTCGTCGAAAAGGTCACGAGCGAGATAGGGCAAGAGAAACAGTTTGGCGACGTAACGGCGAAGAAACTCTATCGCGGGCAGATCGGACTCGAAGACCTGCACCGGGCAGTATGTCGGTTCTATGGGGTAGAGGGTCTTACTAAGGGGAAAAGGGGTGGACGCAGCCGGGACATGTTTGTCTATCTATCAAAGACAAAAACATCAGCGACTAACGGGGAGATAGGCGAAATGGCAGGAAAGATCAGTTTTTCTGCTGTCAGCAAGCAGTATTTGAGTAGGTTGAGAAAGCTGAAGGAAAACAGCTGGGGGATGAAAGAATGGGACGAAGAGGCAGCAATGCTTATGTCCAAGGTCAAGGGCTGACCCCTATAAGTCTCTTCTAAAACTAATTGAAACAGACGTGAAAAATGCGATGCCGCACTATCTCCATGCGTACATGCTGCATATTGCAAAAAAGGATAATGAGGCGTTATTGCAGATTACAAACGGCAATGAAGAAAAGGATTTTAATAGCTATTCGCGTGCCCGCTTTTTTGCTGTGGTTGAGGCAGCAGAGGCAATAAATTATCCCAAATTCACCGCTCGGCAGCATGCGATCAATTTCTTTATTCCGAGTGAACTGTACTCAAAGTTAGTAGATTTATGTCAATCGCTTATTAAAATCGATAAAAAGCAAGATGCCAGAAAAGAATGTCTCATCATGGGTGAAAAAATTGAATCATCAGGTCTTAATACATATGAGAAATTACAAGGGTTTCTTATTCAGAGCATTGCGCTTAGAGAGTCATCCGATCCGAAAGATATCGAACTTTTGACCAAAATCAGTAGCAAACAAAGAGAAATATTGAAGAATAGCCCCAAGTTACTAAAAATACCATTAAGCGATATACCGGAGGCAGTATGGCTTCAATATTTTGAAATATTTTTTACCAAAGACGAAGACTCTGCGGTTTCATTTGTAGAAGAATACCATAATGAGAACATGCGACAGGGACAAAGCAAATGAAAAAAATGTTTAATCGGGTAGCCGGGGGTAGTTAGCCCCCAGCCCCCACACCATCCACCATGCGGCTCCGCAGTGGGCGGTTCGCGGATCCTTCGACAAGCTCAGGATGACAATCGTCATGGTGAGCCTGTCGAACCACCAATCCACAGTGTTCGTATAGAAGTAATCCCCTGTCGTTGTAGAAACTCGTTGCCCAGGCCGCAATTTGTGGACAGAGTTTTCGCAAGATGCCAATAGCCCTTCCTGCTTAACCCCATAAGAATCGCATGATATCTTGGCGCACCGAGCTTAATCAGTTCGCCGATGCGTCTTCCCGCCATGCGCCATTGTTTCCAGTAGCACATGCGGATGCGACGCCTGCGCCAGTGATCGAATTCCACAGCATCGTTGTTCGCGGATGAGAAGACAGGCTACTTTTTGAAGGAATTGCGTGACGCTGCCCGAATCAGATTCTGATCGTATCTCCTTCTTTAAGTATTGTCAGCTTTTTTATCCGGAGTTTGAGAAGTTCGCTCTTGATCGTTCTGAAATACTGCGGTTTCAGATGAGTGATGTAAACGCGTCCTGGTTCGTGTTTCATTTTTGATAGTTCCTGTCTCAGGAGCTCGGGCGTTAAATGACCGGTCATGATTGCCAATTCTCTTAAACTGTTCGGGAAGGAGACATCTATAATCAGCGCATTGATCTGCTTTTCACCGATTTTCCCCCAGGTTCGGCCGGACGGGCCGGCATCGCCAGTGTAGAAGAATCGCTTCCCTCTGCGGTCTTCGACGAGATAACCCACCGCAGGAACAGTGTGGTTGACCCTGTAAGGAGTAACAAGGTAGTCGTTGATGCCGAGCGACTTTCCCGCCCTCAGAACGACGAGGTTCAGGATCGCGTCGCGTGGATTAGGTATGATCGTAAAGTCAGGCCACATCGCACTGTTAAAAAGGTGGCTTTTGATAGTACTGATCACCGGAGCAATGCTGTAGATGTTCACGTGATGTTGTTCATTGCCCACAATGATATTGTCGGCGAGAAAGGGGATGCTCAGGACGTGATCAAGATGGGCATGCGTGATGAAGATATTCTTTATTCTTAACTGTGCCTTTACGTCAAGGACGCTTGTGATGCTTCCCGCGTCGAAGACGGTCTCTTCATCGAGAAGAAAGGAGGGCGCATTATGTCCCGGGAATTCAGCGCCGGAACAGCCGATAACCCTGATTTTCATCTTGAATTGTTATTTTACACCTTCCGCCGAAAATATCCAGAAAAAAGTTCCCCGCATTGCCGGATCCGCCGGCGGGAACTGCGATTTGACTTAATCCATACGGTATGATAAATTGAATCCAGGAAACACAGGAAACAGACTTTCTCCGATAAAGATATACCCTTCGCGAGGATGGGACGGAAAGCGGCGGGTCTTTGCCATTGAAGACACCCGGGCTGACGAAAGAAGATTGGCGCGGCAGTCCGTTCTTTTATTGCTTCGCCCCCGGATCCACCGATTTGTATAAAACAGCATATTATATGCATATGGGATTGCGGGAATCCCAGGAGGACTGCCTCTTCATCAATGGTAAAATCTTTCAGGACCGGATGTTTCGCGAGGTGGCCTTCGAGACAGTGCCTTCAGCCGCTGCAGCTTTCGCGGTATGCGACGGCATGGGCGGGCGCAGGATGGGTGAATGGGCAAGCAGATATGTCTGCGAAAAACTCGTCGAACATCTGAAGGACTTCGAACTCTCGGTTGAGTTCGTTGGACGAGTGCTCTATAAAATTCAGTCCCGGATGGAGAAGGAATCCGTCAATGACAGCGGCGCAACCGTTGCAGGCGTAGCGCTCGCGAACCGCAAGGCGATACTGTTTAATGCCGGAGATGCAAGAGTGTACAAGCTGAACACAGAAGACATGACCCGCGTGTCACATGATCATTCCCTCCTCCAAAGCAATATCGACCAGGGTTATCTGTCTGTGGACGAAGCCGCATCCTTTCCGTTCCGAAACATCATCGAATTCGGAATGGGTGATGTCTTCAGGCGACAATGGGCTTCGGGTGAAAAGAAACCTTTTGTCAGGGAAGATCTGATAAAGGATGACGAGTGTTATCTCATTTGCTCGGACGGTGTCCACGACGTTCTGACAGACCGGGAGATCTCCGCCGCGCTTCGGGATGATCCCTTTGCCCTAACGGCCGCTTTTGTGGAGACGCTGAAGAGCCGAATGAAGGATAATTTTAGTTTTATTCTTGTTGCAGTCGGATCATAAATGGAAATAGAATTTGCAGCGGGGATCATCAAGAAAGTCCTTCCTACATACGAGATCACCGCAATTCTGGGCGAGGGATCTTTCGGCGCGGTCTTCAGAATAAAGGATGAACTGAAAGAAAGGGCCGCGAAGATAATCCTCCTGAACTCCTCACCGACGATCGAGCGGGGCATGGTTGTGAGCGCGGATTCCAGAATCGAGCGGGATTTCAGGCATATCGTCGACAATTATGAGCGCATTAAATGCGATGAAATCGTCAGTGTCTACGATTTCTACAAGGTCACGGTCGGCGCGAAGACCGATGCAGCTTATGCCATCGTCATTATGGACCTCTATCCGTCGAACCTGCTGCACTTCGTTGTCGACTATTTCAAGAAGCACAACCGTCCGCTTCCGATCGAGACGGCTCGGGACATTATGGACAAGCTCGGCCAGCTTCTCGGAAACCTCTACACAAAGCGAGGGTTTCTTTTTGAAGACCTGAAACCCGACAATATCCTGATCAAGGAAACGGGCGGCGATCTCAGAATTGTTGTGGGAGACATAGGCGGGCTGAAGAACATCGGAAGCGTCTCGACGACCACTTCGCAGGTCACTCTTTCTTATTGTGCTGCCGAAGTTCTCCGGAAAGGACAGAAGCCGGATATCCTCTCTGTCATCTACTCGTACGGTCTGATCAGCTATCTGATTCTGGAAGGGCAT
This sequence comes from Nitrospirota bacterium, assembly GCA_040757315.1. Taxonomy (GTDB): domain Bacteria; phylum Nitrospirota; class Thermodesulfovibrionia; order Thermodesulfovibrionales; family SM23-35; genus JAKLQR01. Next base: position 576 of record JBFLXP010000073.1, on the reverse strand, counting down.
CTTCCTTATGAAACTCACGGCGTCAACGACCGGATAGACCTGATCAGGGAAAAGGGTCTCATCTTCGAACGTGAAGACATTCCGGACACGCTCAAGAAAGTCATTAAGAAATGTCTGGCATTTGCTCCGGAAGACCGGTACGGCGCTTTTTCGGAAATCGTCGATGCCATCCGGGGGAAGACCTCTCAGGACAGGTACAGTGATGAAACCATCGACCTCTCAAGTCTCAGGAAAGATCAGGAAAAGACGATTCCGCCCAAGCAACCCCGGACACCGCTCTACCGGGCGGCTCTCCCCGGTGATACGCGCATCGGGCCTACCGGTCTGCTGTCTCAGATCATCACGACAGAGAGAAAGAGGGCGGCGTCAGTCCGTCTATATGACGATCCGGAGACGATCAGCAAAATCGACAAGGAGATAAGGGACCTGGTAGTGCGGGGCGGAGACGTTTACAGGATCCAGGAGGGCAGCTATAAGATATACAACGATATAATGGTCGACAAAAAAGCACTGCTGATAATAGAGAATGCAAAGCTTTACTTCGATGAAGGTTCGGGTATCCTTTCGTTCGGTACT
>JBFLXP010000072.1:0-10686 GCA_040757315.1 Nitrospirota bacterium | reverse complement strand
GTCGGTGTCGATCCTGAAGAAATTGGCATGGGCATACATTGCGTCTGTGAAATAATACCGTGCTCCGATCTCGTAGTCGTCCGAGGACTGAGGCTCTAGTTCGGTATTCACCGTATTCGTAAAGAAACTGTACAGTTCGTCGAGCAGGGGATATCGATAACTTCTCGAAAAACTGAAATAAGCGTGAGACTTCCCCTTAATATTGTAATTAACACCCACCGTGTAAAGGTCCTTCCTCATATCAACCCGGTCAGGAGTGCTCGGATCGAAGGTGAACTCAGCTCTGTCATGGCGGAATCCTCCGGACACATAGAGGCTGTCCGAGATGGAAATTTCATCGTGGAGATAATAACCGTAATTCTTCTTCTTCAGATCAAAAATTCCTATGGAAAAATCGCCGAAAAAGAGCGACTTGTTCACAATATCGTTCTCAGCTTTAATGTAATCGAACCCCAGCGTGAGCGTATTCTCCGCTCTGCCGACGGAATTCTTCAGCAGGACCTGCGGAGACACCGTGACCGTTTCGATCACACTGTCTCCCTTGAAGTTACCGAAGTCTCCGGAAGAAAAGGTTAAGAAATCCCTCTTCCTGAAAGACATATCTATTTTAAAAATGTTGTCGCCGAGAAAATTGAATTCGGGGCCGCCCTCAAAATAATAGTCCTCAACTTCCATGAAGTCGTCGGGATGAAGACTATCAGTTCTCGACACGCCTGCCGCAAGGTCACTATCTTTCAGCGCACCCGGAAGGCCTGTGTCGTCCTTATGATATCCAGCCCTGAAGCGCAGTTTGAGATAGTCGTTCGCGCAATAATTCAGGTTCATGCCGGTGTCCCGGGCCTCGGTATCGCTGTTTTCCCTGTATCCGTCGGAAGTCAGGTAATTTCCCGAGAAGTAGTAGTAGAGATTCTTATAATTGCCCGCGGCATATGCCCCGGCTTTGAAAGTGTCATAACTCCCGCCGGCGAACTCTCCCCCGGCCTTCATCGCTTCTCCTTCTTTGGTGATAATATTAATCACGCCTCCCGCTGCATTGTCGCCATAGAGAATACTCCCGCTGCCTCCCCGGATAATCTCAATCCGCCTAACACTCTCAAGGGGGATGAGAGTCCAGTCAACACCGCTGAGGTCGGCCTGATTGAGCCGTCTTCCGTCTACCAGCACGAGAGTGTTAGAGGACGCCGTCTCCCCGAAGCCCCGCAGGTCGACAGTATAATTCCTGCGATTCCCGGTAATGTCGTTCACATGGATACCGACTTCGGTCCTCAAAAGCTCGGGGATATCCTTGGCAGGTGAATTCTGAATGTCTTCTTCGGTTATGACGGTTATGTGCGCGGGAACAGAGGAAACCGGTTCCTTATATCTCGTTGCAGTGACTACGACCTCATCCAAAGTGAAAGGTTCTTCCTGGGCGGATGCGATAAAGGGCAAGCAAAAAGAAATGATAGATAGGCACAAAGCAATAATGGTTTTCATTTTTCTTCCTCCCTCGGGAATTTCAGTTCACATTCAGAGTTTTTGTTTTTCCAACTTTCAAAATTTTGAACGTCTAACTCTGAACTTGTTTTTCTGGTCTGGATAGGTTTTCCGGCTCAGGGCCTTTCACATTCCTACTTGCCCGCCTTCCCACCACGGTTTCCCCGTGACAGTGGCATAAGGGTCAATGGTCACTTGTCATTAGTCATTTGTCATTGGTCATTGAGATGTCTCCATTACTATTGACTGCTGACTATTGACTGTTGACTATTGACTGATTGTTGGGCTTTCGTTCCCTTCACGGCTGCGGGGCAGCGGGAGAATCATCCCGTCGGGATTCACTCCTCTTCCCTGACTTCCAGCCTGCTTGGAAAATCGCCAAATGCTAAATGCTGAATGTTAAGTGCTTGGATTGTCCTCCTTTCGTCAATGAAATGTGGAACTTTTTATAACACAGTCGGTAGCCGTATTTCAATGGCAATATGTTCATTCCCCGAAAAGGCGGCGGGGAGGCATAAATTAACCCAGATTATTCGTAAACGCATGATGAAGGAGAGCAGATGTCCCGAAAGCTTTCGGGACATCTGCTCTCCTTCAAGTGAAATATTCATGAACAATGTGGGTTAAGTTGCACTGCGCTGCGGTACTGAAGACTTCGGAATTCTGACTTCAGTACGTGGGACAGAGCCTGTCTATCGAGTTATTTCCGCTTGGTGTCAGTGAATTTATCTATGACTTTTCCTTCGTATTCAGGAAAATCTTCGAAGTTCAGAGGTTTCTTCCGGTTGAGGTTTAGCTTCAAAAGCAGGAAATTGAGCTCTCTCAACCTCTTCAGACGTTCTTTGTCATCATCAATAGTGCTCATCAATACGCACATATTGATGACTTCTTTCCTCGATTCCAGCTCCGGAGGGACACATCCCGCATTTTTAAGAAATTTGTATGCCATTCGCAGATCGTCGGGAATAAATGCCTCGTCTTCGAACTGAAGAGGTTTTCCTTGCCCTTCAAGGTCATCGAATTCGCCGTTTTGCATGGCCTCGATGATTCTTCGTTCTGCGATTCTCGAGAAGCAGTCCACAGCGTAATCTACCGTATCCCGAGCATTCTGTCCAGCGCCTGCTTGGCCGGAATCCGTATCTCCTCAGGAACCTTGATGACGTAAGTATTGTCTTTGAGCGCACGGAAGATGCTCGCAAGGGTCGTCTTCTTCATGCTCGGGCAGATCATGTCTTTCCTGAGCGGATAAAAAACCTTATCGGGATTTTCTTTTCTGAGACGGTACATGAGTCCGATCTCGGTGCCGACAACGAACTCCTTTTCAGACGATGAATTTGCAAAGCGCAGCATGCCGGATGTGCTGGTGACATGGTCTGCCATTTCGAGCACATCAAGCCTGCATTCGGGATGCGCCATGATAAGTGCACGCGGGTGTTCCTCCCTCGCCCGTCTGACGTCTTCGGGGGCGACTCGCTCGTGCACGTGGCAGAACCCGTCCCAGGCGATCACTTTTTTCTTCGTATTACGCTGCGCCCAGGCCGAAAGATTCCGGTCCGGGACGCTGATCACCGCGTCGAAGGGGAGGGATTCGATAACCTGGACTATATTTGCAGAAGTGCAGCATATGTAACTTTCCGCCTTTACGTCTGCGGTGGTATTCACATAGGCGACAACCGGAACCCCAGGGTGCCGCGACTTGATGTCCCTTAGAGTGAAATCGACCGGATAAACGAACGGGGGCGGGTTGTCGAAGCCGGGAAAGCTTTTTCTCTCGCGGCGGGCAGAATCGACACGGATCATATCCGCCATCGGACATCCCGCTTCTATTTCCGGGAGGAGTACGGTCTTGTCAGGTGAGAGTATCGAGGCGCTTTCGGCCATGAAATTGACTCCCGCGAAAACGATTACTTCGCAGTCGATTGTGGACGCCGTCCTCGACAACTCAAGCGAGTCGCCGGTGAAATCGGCTATCTCTTGAACCTCGTCACGCTGGTAGTTGTGCGCCAGAATAAGAGCGCGTCTTTTCTCTTTGAGTTCGAGAATCTGTTCCCGCAGAAGGGCCTGGTCAGAGGGCATCTAAAACCTGACGGGTTCTTTTGAAAAAAGGGATGAGTTTGTGAAGAGGACAGAGCCGTCTTCCAGAACGATTTTAAAGATCCTCTCCGGATTTTTTTCGTTTTTGAGTGTGCTGCCGGCCGTCTGTCCGCTCTGACCGTTGCACATTGAGAGGACCTTGTTCACGTACTGGCGTGTTTCCGAAATCGGCGGGACATAACCATATTTTTCGACCGTCTTGGGACCGGAGTTATAGGCTGCAAGCGCGAGCGTCAAGTCGCCGTTGAACCGGTCGAGGAGGTATCTGAGGTACTTGGCGCCGCCTTCGATATTCTCTTCCGGGTCGAAAGGATTCCGCACGTTCAAATCCATCGCTGTCGTAGGCATGAGCTGCATGAGACCCATCGCGCCTTTTCTCGATACCGCCGAGCTGTTCCAATTGGACTCAGTCTTAATGACAGCCTTGATAAGAGATGGGTCAAGATTATAAGCTTCCGCCTTCTCATGGACGATGCTGTGAAAATACGAGTCATCTTTCGTGGACTTCGGAGATTGAGCCGGAGCAGCATCCGGATTCCCAGGTTCCTTCATGATCCTTTTTGCCTTTCCCGAAGGCGTATCCGTGTAACACTCTACGCCGTCTTGATCGACGTATTTAAAAATATCGGCGTCCGCAGAAGGTGTGAAAAGCAAAAAAAACACCGTCATGAGAAGAACGCTCATCATGCTAAAATATTAGCATTAAAGGTTTGCGCTGTCAAATTTTTCCCATCCGTTAGAGACGTTTTCCCGGAAGAACCCAGAACGATAACCGAATAGTCGGAAAGGGCAGATACAGTACGCTCGCTCATTCTCGCCTCCCGATAGGAATCGGGAGTCTCCGAGGTATCCCGATAAGAATCGGGATAAAGCCGCTCCCATACTGTATCTGCCCTTTCCGACTAACTCTCGATCAGCCCCTTCAGAAGTCCCTCAGGCGTCGACGGAATCTTTCTCACGGGAATCCTGAGCGCTTCCTCCATATCGCGGAGCGTTACATCATCCAGGAACCGGTCTTCGCAATCGAGGACAACGTCAGGCGCCAGGATCATCTCGTAACCGTCCGTCCTGTCGAGTATCGCCCTTATTACATCCCTTCCGGTCAGGAGTCCCGTGACGGTGATCATAGGGCCGAAAAAAGTGTTCTCGACGGCCGCGACGTCGATCTGAAGATCCTCTTTTTCCGTTAGCCTGTCAATAAACTTCTTCAGATACGGATAGAAAGACCGCCCGGTGAACGTAAGGAATTTCTTCCTGCGCGGCTGATTCTTAAGGGGCTTCAGTCTCTTCGCCTGATTCAGGAACAAGGGTATCATCCCTACTCCGTTTTCGATCTGGTTTAATTCACCATATTCCCTGAGATGAGGGAACGGATGGCCGGCCTTTATGTAAAGCTCATCGGCACCATAGACGATCGCGTTCCCGTGCTTTTTCAGAAACCTTTTCCGGAAGGACTCGATGATCGCAAGGGTCTTCACTGCGTCTTCTTTCTCGACCGGCCTTATCGCATGCTTTCTGTATGCTGTCAGGCCGACAGGCACCACGGCGATAGAAAGGACATAAGGATGGAGCTTGCACAGATTGCTGAGAGTCTGCTGAAGCTCTTTCCCATCGTTGTATCCCGGACATAGGACAATCTGAACGTTAAACCTAACCTTATGGTCGGCAAAGAACTTGAGTTCTTTCATAATATCCGGCGCCTTTGCATTGCCGAGAAGTCTGTTGCGCAATTCCTTATTGGTAGCATGGACCGATATGTATAAAGGACTCAATCTCTGCTCAACGATCCTTTTCTTGTCCTTTTTCGACAGGTTTGCGAGGGTGACATAATTTCCGTAGAGAAAGGACATGCGGTAGTCTTCATCCTTCACATAAAGCGTCTTCCTAAGGCCCCTGGGAAGTTGCTTCACGAAGCAGAATATGCAATTGTTCCTGCAGGTCATGATCCTGAAAGGCTTGAAATCCGCCCCGAATTCTCCATGATCCTGGCGCGAATACCGGATGTTTATCCGCTTGTCGCCGCGCCTGACCCCGATATCAGAGGACTCGTCGGCGCTGCAGAATAGAAAATCGATGGGGTCTCGGAGCGGATGCGCATTGACCGAAAGTACAACATCCCCCGAACGGAGCCCTGCTTTTTCTGCGGGGCTTCCAGGCTGTATACGATCCACGACTAATCCGCGTTCAGTCTGCATGCGTCAGTATCAGCCCCCTGTAAATATAGTGAAGCCCTGACAACACTGTAATAGCTGCTGTCGTGAGGAAGAAGGACAACGGAATATCGGGCAAGGAAAGGACATTGATATCCACAAGCACATAAGCAATAAGGAGACTCTGTATCCATATCGTCGTCTTGCCCAGCATTGAGGGCTCGACTTTCGAGGAACCGACTATCAGGTAGAGGACGAACCAGCCGGCGACAATAATGACATCTCTGCTTATCACAATTATCGTAAGCCACTTCGGAATCCACCCATAAACAGAAAGTATGACGAAGGAAGTGACCAGGAGGAACTTGTCCGCAAGGGGATCAAGGAACGTACCTATAGCGGTCTTTTGATTCTTGAGCCGGGCAATAAGTCCGTCAAGGGTATCAGTGAGCGCCGCAACGATGAAGAGATATAGCGAATAGTCGTAGCGCCTGTAAACGATCGACGTCACAAAGACCGGGATGATGAGTATTCTGGTAAATGTGAGAGTGTTGGGTATGTTGAATACCCCCACAGGAGCCCCCCCAAAAAAAGTTACTTATATTAAAGTTTAAGTCAAACGGTTCGAAGTTTAAAGTCTCGACGCGGACGCCGCGAATACGAGAACGGGAACGGGAACATGCCTCTGCTTATGGGATATTTAAAGGCAGTCCCCGGAAATTCAGCTTCAGTCCGAGTTTATTATAACATCTCCGGTCCTGTTTTCCATCCATCAGGGACTGCAATGTTTCGGCAAAACAATGTTCGACGGCAAACTGACGTTTCTGCGACTCCCGGAAAGCAAAAGAAAGATCCTGTCGTGCCGGGGCGGGCCTGTTTCTTAACAGAGCGATTTCTCCGGAGCCGAGTCTGCAGTAGATCATCCCGCGGGGATCTTTCGTCTTGCTGAAAAGCTTGAGAGCCTGGACAAACAGATCGCGGGCACGGCCGTAGTCTCCCGTCATCTTACGAGCTGTGCCAAGGCCCCAGAGAGTATAAGCATAGCTGACAATGTCCCCGATCTTTTTGTACAGTCTCACAGCCTTTTCGAAATGGGCGAAGGAGTTTTGATAATCTTCCAGCATCCGGTATGCATTCCCTATTCCGCAATATGAATATGCTTTTCCGAAGGTGTCCCTGAGGGTCGAGAATACCGCGTTGGCTTCCCTGTAAAATCTAAGCGATTTCCGGGCATTCCCCATGATCCTTGACGAACCGCCGAGACCGCAAAGACTGTAGCCGATGCCCTGGATATCTCCGAGAGAACGGAACGCCTTGTAAGCTTCCCTGAACTTACTGAAAGCCTGCCCGACGTCTCCTTTGATTCGCAGTGCCCCGGCTTCTGCCCATAGGGCGAAGGCAACACCATGCCTGTCACCCTGCTTTTCGTAAAACTTTTTTGACCGCCCGATGAAACGCAAAGCCTCCCTCCAGTTACCCTGCGCCCTGAGAGCAAGACCGAGACCGACCTGAGCATCTGCCAGGATGATGCGGTCTCTTGTTTGCGAGGCAAGCGTTATAGCACGGGAGTAATTTTCCACCGAATGATCGAAGTCGCCGACCATGCGACAGACGTCGCCCAGAGACAGCAAAGAGCTCATCAGTCTGCCGCCGTCGTCCTGCTTTTCGGCTGCTCTCTTCGCTTTCCTCAGCAATGCGAGCGCCTGCCTGTAGGAAGATCTTTCACGCAGTCTTTCCGCCTGCGCCAAAATTCTATCGATTGTCGGAGAGTTCTCTGAACTGCCTGATGATCGCGCCATAATCCTCTGAATTAAAAAAACCGGAGCCCATCACAAGGATGTCCGCCCCCGCTGAAATGACGTTCTGTGCGTTACTGATTTTGACGCCGCCGTCCACTTCGATGAGAGGCGAACAGCCCTTCTCGCCCGCGAGCTTTTTCAGCGTCCTGATTTTTTCGATTGTCTGCGGAATGAACTCCTGGCCGCCGAACCCGGGATTCACAGACATGAGGAGAATCATATCCGCATCGGAAACGATCTCATCGAGAGACCAAACAGGTGTCGCCGGATTGATAGAAACGCCGGCCTTTGCGCCCTTTTCCTTTATCCAGTGCACTGTCCTGTGAAGGTGGACAAGAGCTTCGTAATGAACCGTCAGATAATCGGCGCCGGCATTGAGAAATTCGTCAAGATATCTGTCCGGGTCCTCGACCATAAGATGGACGTCGAGCGGCAGACGGGTTATTTCCCTGATCGATGCGACAATGGACGGGCCGATGGTAAGATTCGGAACAAAATGACCGTCCATAATGTCGATGTGCAGAAGATCTGCACCTGCCGCCTCGGCCGCCTTTATTTCTTCTCCAAGCCTGAGAAAGTCAGCCGAAAGTATTGAAGGTGCTATTCTTGCCAAAAGAAATCTCCTTAAGGTCCTTTGATTTTCAGCCTATTGCTTTTTTTTGTCTGGGAATGAAGCGGTCAACCCTTCTTGACAGTAATGAGTCGCCATATACCCAAATCCAGTGATAAGATGGCAGAATCCCTATTTCTTGGTCATTGCGAGCACCTTAAGGGTGCGTGGCAATCTCCACGAAAAAGGCGAGATTGTTTTGTTTCACTCGCAATGACAATCCTTATCGCCGGATTTTGGATATAATAAATCAGAATCAGAATACCTGCAAGTAAATTGTGTCGCCCGCCTTAACACGTCTGCCGGGCTCCGGTTTCTGAGCCTGGACAACTTGTCCCGACCCTTCGGCAAGCATTCTGAGATTCAACTTCTCGGCAAGTCCTTTCGCCTGATCGTAGGCCATGCCTTTAAAATCAGGGCAGTAATAGACTCTTTCATAGGGCCCGAGACTTGCCACTACTGTAATTGTTTCGCTCAACTGCTCCTCAGGCCCCGGCTTCTGCGCTATAATCCTGTCTTTATCGACGAGATCCGAATGTGCCATGATGACCTTCGAGATTCTCAGCCCTTTCTGGAGGAGAAGCGTTTCGGCGTTATCGAGTGTTTCATTTACAAGCAACGGGACGGACCACACCTTTGGCCCCCTGCTCGTCACCACTTTTATGCCTCTTCGTTCCTTGACCTTATTCCCGGCCGGAATGTTCTGTCTGAGAATATTCCCCTGGGGTACTTCTGCGTCATACTCTTCGCCTTCGATCTTCAGATACAATCCCTTCTCCGTAACGAGTTTGTTCGCTTCGATAAGCGTCTTCCCCCGCAGGTCGGGCACTTCGACAGTCCGGCTGAAACTAAGGACTTTGAAGGTGAGATACCCGAAGACGAGCCCGAGAACGATGAACCCGAAAATATAAAGGGGAATTCTTATGAGGTTGCGGATATCTTTCTGCATATTTGTTCTCGCTGCGGTCACTCCTTTTCAGCGGTTCTCGCTGAAAAATCGTATCGCGTCTTTGACTCTCGACAGGTCGACATTAGTATTCAAACAGGGACCCTCCGGTCGTTCGTTTGTTATGCCCAGAATCGGAATCGGATAAGTGTCTGCGATGCCGCCGCTCAGGTCGTTTTCACAGGCTACGGCAACGACGGCATCAGGTCTGGTTTCATCCACGATTCGCCGTGCAAGCGAACCGCCCGTCGCGACAAAAAGACTTATCTTATTGTTGTCTGCAATCTCGATAAGGTCCTTTATCTCACACTTGCCGCAGCGCTTGCAATTGTATATGTTGTACGTCAGCCTCACGTCGCAATCTTTGATCTGAAGGCAGTGGGGCAAGAGGAGAAGAATTGTCTTCGGATTCCACCTGCTTTTTCTTACAAGCTTATTGTTCAGGTCGATGACAAATCTCTGATAGGCTTCTTTCTTGTCTTTCATAAGAGAACCGGCAAGCATAAGCAGGGGATAGAGAATCTTCAGGGTTACCCCCCTCACCCATCTACTGCCCATTAAAAGAAACTCCTGCGCATAATTTTCTTCCCCGGAGAAACGCGCGGGCGGTCATGATGCGTCTGCCTTCGGGCTGAAGTTCAACGATCGATAAGAGCCCCCTACCGGTGCCTACCACGAGTCTTTCCTCTGCGTTCACAATGCTGCCCGGCTCGCCGGAACCGTCCAGCACCGTTACACCGGTAATTTTAATGCGTTCATGGTTCAAATAACAATAAGCGCCGGGCCATGGATACATGCCGCGGACGAAGTTCCTGAGTTGTTCGGCAGGCTTCGACCAGTCGATCCTGCCATCCCCTTTCTTCAGCGGCGGGGCAAAACTGGCTGCGCCTGATTGGGGGATCGGCAAAAGAGAGCCTTCTCCGATTCTTCCGATCGTCTTCATCAGTACAGAGGCGCCGATAACCGACAGCTTCCTCCCCAGCGTTTCTGCGTTATCGTCAGCGGAAATATCCACTTCCTCCTGAAAAAGTATCGCCCCTGTGTCGAGCCCTTCATCCATGAGCATCGTGGTGACGCCCGTCTTTTTCTCGCCCTCCAGCAGAGCCCACTGTATGGGGGCTGCTCCTCTGTATTTAGGAAGAAGCGACGCGTGTACGTTTATACAACCCCGGCGAGGAAGGGTAAGAATCCGCGGCGGGAGTATTTTTCCGTAAGCCACAACTACGATCAAGTCGGGCATGAGGCTTTCGAGTTCACTGAGGAATTCAGGTTCCCTCATGTTCCGCGGCTGCAGAACCCGCACCCCTCTTTCAAGAGCCAGTTTTTTTATGGGGGCCGGGGTCGGCGTGCTGTCCCGTCCCTTTCTCTTATCCGTCTGCGTAACGACGGCTGCGACCTCTTCGTCCGATTCCAGCAGCGCTTTCAGCGATGGGACGGCGAATTCGGGGGTGCCGAAGAATACGATGCGCATTTTGTCATTTCTCTGCAGCTTCCTGCAGAGATTTCCTGTACTTTCTTTTGAAGAATTCCCTCCTGATGGGGCTCATCCTGTCGATGAAGAGGAGGCCTTCGAGGTGGTCTATCTCGTGCTGAAGAGCGCGCGCAAGGAGT
>JBFLXP010000071.1:0-10726 GCA_040757315.1 Nitrospirota bacterium | reverse complement strand
CCGACGGCTCTTTCGTGAACATTCTTTCGGGTATGACCGCTTTCCCCCTGTAAGAGTTCCTCCATCGGCAGACTTCATAGACCATGGTCTTCGGCACGTCTTTAATGACTGCAAAGCCGCCTGCCATGTCGCCGTAAAGCGTAGCGTATCCCACACTCATCTCCGACTTGTTCCCCGTTGTGAGGACAAGCCATCCAAACTTGTTCGAAAAGGCCATGAGGATGTTTCCCCTGATCCTCGCCTGGATGTTCTCTTCTGTGGCGTTGGGCCGCAGACCGCGGAATTCCTTTCGCAGAGCGGAAAGATAAGCTTCGAAAACCTGAGTGATCGGAATCTCGATCGTCCTGATCCCGAGATTCATGCTCAAAGTCAGGGCATCTTCCCTGCTCTCACTTGAGGTATACGGGGAAGGCATGAAAAGAGCGGTGACGTTCTTTTTCCCCAGGGCATCGACGGCGACTGTCGCCACCAGTGCGGAATCAATTCCGCCGCTCAGTCCGATCACAACACCCTGAAAACCATTCTTCTTCACATAATCGCGGGTACCCAGAGCCAGCGCCCTATAGACTTCTTCCATCGGCTCCAATACGTTTCGCACCGGCGAAAGCTGTTTTATCGACTTCTTCCTTGCCGCCTTGACGGGCATCCGGATCTTCTCGATTATATCCCGCCCCAGCTTAGCCGCTTCCTGTCTCATGAGCGGCGCATGGAGTCTTTTCATGAGCGTACCCTCAAGGTCAAGGTCGATTACAATGAGATCTTCTTCAAACTGCTTGCCCCGGGCAATGACTGAACCGTTAGGATCAAGAACCATGCTGTGGCCGTCGAAGACCAGTTCGTCCTGAGCTCCGACGGTGTTCAGGTACGCAATAGTGACGGCGTTATCCAAAGCCCTCGTCGAAAGCATGGTCTCGCGGAATCTTCCTTTGCCTATGCGGTAAGGAGAAGCGTTGATATTAATGATGACCTCGGCTCCGGCGATCGACTGCAATCTCGCGGGTCCCTCAGGATACCAGATATCCTCGCAGATATTTATTCCGATCCATGAGTCCCGGATTCCGTAAATCGAACAACGCGTTCCGGCCTGAAAATAGCGGTATTCATCGAAGACCCCGTAATTGGGAAGATACATCTTGTGATAGACGTCAATGAGACGACCATCGCAGAGAACCGCGGCGGAGTTGTAAATATCGTCTTTTCTGTCCACAAACCCCACGATCGCCGAGATGCCGGCCGTCTTTTTCCGGACTTCCCGGAGAGCACCGAGATTATCATCTATGAAATGAGCTTTCAAAAGGAGATCCTCGGGGGGATAGCCGGTTATTGCCAGTTCGGGGAATACAACCAGGTCTACGCCGATGTCCTTTGCCTGTTTGATGTAACGAGCGATCTTTTCAGAGTTCCCTTTGAGGTCGCCCACTGTAGGATTGATCTGTGCGAGGGCTATGCGCAGTGATTTCATCGTCTTCTCCCCTTTGTTGATGAAAGAGAACGGACCATAATGACTGCGCCTATTATAGCACCTGATAGAATTTTCGACAAAGCTTGAGACGCGGTGCTGGTTTATAATATTGGGTCATATCACTTGATTTCCGCGGTATTTCCCTTATTAATTTCGACCGGATGTGCCTGATGCAAACGAGTGCGGCGGGCGAGGCTAATTTTAGGTTGACACAACACGGTGAAAGAAATAGAGTACGATATAAAAAAGGAGCGTACTTCAACAGGAACATATGGCTTATTCGATTCTTAAGATAATGATCAATGCCTTATCCATCGCCGTTGCCGTCAGGCTGGTGGACGGCATCTCCTTTGCCGGCGAATGGTGGAAGATGATTGCTATCGGCGCCGTTTTCGGCATCGTGAATTCATTCATCAAACCGATCGTCACTATCTTTGCCATTCCGCTCATAGTCCTGACCCTGGGGCTATTCACTCTCGTCATAAACACACTCATGCTCCTTCTTACGGCGAGTCTCTCTGAGCCGCTCAATCTTGGTCTTCAGGTGGACGGCTTCGGTCCCGCTTTCAAAGGCGCGTTGATTATCAGCATCGTCAGCATTCTCCTTTCCTGGATGACCGGCCTGAAGAAGATAAAATACTACAAGCACGGGGGTTGAAGATACAGTAAGCAGTAAACAGTAAACAGTAAACAGAAAAACATTCAAAAAAGGCCATAAGTGAGGATGCGCGATCGTCATTCCCCGTCCGTCAATACGTAAGACGGAGATCGGGGAATCCATGGGTGGATACTCCGGTCAAGCCGGAGTATGACAAACTGGGGGATTATTAAGGGTCTCATAATAGTCGTTACTTTGCCGTCATTCCGGCAGTGTGTTGAGCCGGAATCCAGTGACGTTGCCTTTCCGTACTCAGTCCCGAAAGCTTTCGGGGCGAGGCGAAGAAGTCGCTGGATGCCGGATTGAGGACTTCCGGCATGACAGATAAAGAAGACAACCTGTAAATATTATTTTGAGACTGTTAATATGTCGCTATGCTAATGTAGTGCGGCCAACGCTTCTTCACATATGTTGAAGTGTTTTTAGCCGTCATTCCCGCGAAGGCGGGAATCCAGCCTCTTTGTTTTTAAAGACAATGGATTCCCGATTACTACCTCGGGAATGACGACAGATGGATTTTTTCAAAGCTTTTATGTAAATAGATTTATGCCGCACTACACTAATGACCTTAATGGTAAAACACGTATGCCGGTAACGAACGCTTTTGATTTCTTCATACAGTTGCATCTTACCGAGCGCTGCAATCTGCGATGCGCGCACTGCTATCAAACGGGAAGGCGTATCGATGAAATGTCATTCGGTGAAATAAGGGACATCGTCCGCGAAACGTCGGACATGCTGGAGTCGTGGAAAGACTCGTATGGCGTTGAGTACTCTCCCAGTTTCAATGTGACCGGCGGCGAACCTTTTCTGAGGAAGGACCTCTTTGCTGTCCTGAGTGAGATCAAGAACGCGGGATTCGACGTCTTCCTTCTGACAAACGGCATTCTAATCGGACCCGAAGAAGCAAAGACGCTCGCCGGCACTGGTGTTGGCGGCGTACAGATCAGCGTGGAGGGGCCTGAAAAAATCCACGAGTCGATAAGGGGGAAGGGGAGTTTTGCCGGCTCGATGAGGGGAGTGAGTTCTCTTGTCGACGCGGGTCTCCGGGTGACATTGAACGTCACACTCTCCTCGGTTAATGCCGACCATTTCATGGACACGGTTGATCTGTCGCTGCGTTCCGGAGCGCATAGGCTGGGATTTTCACGTCTGGTTCCTTCCGGAAAGGGTCTGGGCCTGTTAGACAGAATGTTGAGCGCCGAGGAAGTCCGTAATCTGTACCGGAGAATATTTGCTCTTGATACGGGTAATCTGAAGATCGTTACCGGAGACCCGGTTGCCTCACAATACCGCTATTCCGATTCCGTCCATGATACGGGAGACGTTCCCTCGGGAGGATGTGCCGCAGGCATATCAGGATTGACCATTCTTCCCGATGGCACGGTGGTTCCCTGCAGAAGACTGCCGACTCCGATCGGCAATGTCAGGAGGGATGCGCTGCGTGAGATCTGGGCAACGTCGGAGGTCCTCGAAGCCCTTCGCGACAAGAGAAGGTATCACGGAAAATGCGGTAGTTGCCCGAGGTGGTCACAGTGCAGGGGCTGCAGGGCGATTGCATATGCATTCTCGCAGACAAAAGGGAATGATGATTTTCTGGCCGAAGACCCGCAGTGTTTTATCCGGTAAAGCGGCATTTTGTGTGTGGATTCCGGGAGACCGCTTCAATTGACTTTCCTTTTTGACGCCGATTAAACTTATTGACGGTCTCGCAATAGTATTGACTCTGGTTTAACAAACCAAGGATTCATTTGACCGAAGTAACTCCCCCTTCCCCCTCTTAGCCCAAGAGGGGGGATGCCCCTCCCCTTAAGGTAAGGGGAGGTTAGGAGGGGTTATGAATCCAGGGGCGGCGGATTCAATATGTATACTATCTTGAGACATTAGTAATCCATATGAAAAAGTACCTTGTTGAGATAATCGGAGAAGCGCTGCGGGTGATCGGCATCGAACCGTTGCCGGTCATCGAGGCTGAAGTGCCGCCCGACGAATCAATGGGCGATCTCGCCGCTCCCGTGGCAATGTCTCTCGCGAAGCAGTTAAAAAAGCCTCCGAAGAAAATTGCCGAAGACATTGTGGAGATTATCAAAGCCTCGCCAAATATCGAAAAGGTGGAGATCGCGGGCCCCGGCTTTATCAATGTTTTCTTCTCTATGGACTATCTCCATTCCCAGTTTAGACGAGTGCTTGCAGAAGGAAGAGGGTTCTTGAGGGAAAACATCGGAAAGGGCAGACGGTTGCAGATCGAGTTCGTGAGCGCAAATCCGACGGGACCGCTGCATCTCGGCCACGGCAGGGGAGGAGCTACCGGAGCCGCGCTGGCGAACCTTCTCAGCGCTGCAGGCTTCCGCATCGAGCGGGAATATTACATCAACGACGCCGGGAAACAGGTGAAACTTCTCGGAATGTCCGTTTTTGCGCGCTACCAGCAGTTGCTCGGCATCGAATACCCTTTTCCGGCAGACGGGTACAGGGGAGACTATATCGAGGACATTGCAAAAGCGATCATCAATGAACGCGACAACACATTTCTCCAGGCAAGTTTCGACAGCGTGTCCGATTTCTTCATCGACTTCGCGTATCAGAAGATAATGCTGACCATCAGGGAAGATCTTGCGGAATTCGGCGTTGCCTTCGACACGTGGCAGAGCGAACGGGAACTTTTCAGGAAAGGAGAAGTAGAGAAAGCTATTGACGATCTCAAGGAGCACGGCTTTGCATACGAAATGGATGGCGCACTCTGGTTCAGGGCAACCGCCTTCGGCGACGATAAGGACAGAGTAATGATTAAGCAAGACGGCGAGTATACCTATTTCACTTCGGATGTAGCCTATCACAGGAAGAAGATCGAGAAGAAGTTTGACGAACTGATCGATATATGGGGCGCCGACCACCATGGATATATACAGCGGATTCAGGCAGTGATCGAGGCCCTTGGCTATCCGAAAGAGAGACTCAAGGTATTGCTCGTTCAGATGGTCAGCCTCCTCAGGGGTGGAAGACCGGTCCAGATGTCGAAAAGGGCGGGTGAATTTGTCACACTACGGGAAGTGATGGACGAAGTCGGCGCAGATACCACTAAATTCATCTTTCTTACGCGAAGGCCGGACAGCCACCTTGAGTTCGATCTGGAGGTCGCTAAAGCCCAGTCTGCAGAGAATCCTGTGTACTATGTGCAGTATGCCCATGCGCGGATAAACAGCGTCTTTGCTCATGCACGTGAGAAAAGCATGGCTGTCGAGAACCTTGCAGAGGCAGATTTCGGCCTGCTTTCGGAACCCGAGGAGATCCGGCTGATCAAGAAGCTGCTTCTTTACCCTATGGTTTTCGAGGGCGCAGTCATGGCACACGAACCTCACAGGATTACCTTCTACCTCCAGGAACTTGCAGGCATGTTTCATCCCTACTACAACAAATTCCGGATCGTGACGGACAACCGTGAGCTTGCCGGAGCGAGACTTGCCCTATGCGGTGCCGTGAAGATTGCTCTCCGTGACGGGTTGGAAATACTCGGCGTCGGCGCGCCGGAAAAGATGTGATTGACATTCTGCCGAATTTCTTGCTATAAATAAAAACTTATGATAAACAAGACCGGAAAAATATGGATGGACGGCAAATTTGTGAACTGGGACGATGCGCAGGTGCATGTCCTGACCCACACCCTTCATTACGGCCTTGGCGTATTTGAGGGCATCAGGTGCTATGAGACGCCGAAAGGACCGGCAATATTCAGACTCGACGACCACGTTGAAAGGCTGTTCGATTCTGCGCATATTTTTCTGATCGAAATTCCTTTCACGAAGGAAGAGGTCAAGAGGGCGGTGACAGAAACCGTCAAGGTGAACAAACTGAAGGAATGCTATATCAGACCGCTTGTCTATATCGGATACGGCGCGATGGGACTCTATCCGAAAGATAACCCTGTCAGAGTGGCTATAGCCGCCTGGTCGTGGGGAGCGTATCTTGGTGACGAGGGGCTTGAAAAGGGAATCAGAGTAAAAACATCTTCCTTTATCAGAAGTCATGTCAACGCCAATATGACGCGCGGCAAGGTCTGCGGGTATTACGTGAATTCGCAGCTCGCCAAGAAAGAGGCGATAATGACCGGTTATGATGAAGCGCTGCTTCTTGACACGGCGGGATATGTCTCCGAAGGGAGCGGCGAGAACATCTTTATTGTAAGGAACGGAGTCATCAAAACCACGCCTCTTACATCGATCCTTGAAGGAATAACGAGAAACAGTATCGCCGAGATTGCACTTGATGAAGGTATCCCCGTAGAGGAGAGACGGTTTACGCGTGACGAGGTCTATATATCCGACGAGGCATTCTTTACCGGCACGGCAGCGGAGGTGACACCGATACGCGAGATCGACGGCAGGCAGATCGGAGATGGCAGACCGGGCGTGATAACGAAAAAACTGCAGTCAATTTTCTTTAATATCGTCAAGGGCAAGAATAAGCGGTACAAATCATGGCTGACCCGCATATAGAAAAAGGTTCTACAGGGAATCTTGTGGATAAGTGATCGTTGATTCGTTCAGTTCTATCGTTTGTCATGCCGGACTTGATCCGGCATCCAGCGACTTTTGTCTTACAGGATATAAATAACCTTTTTTCAGCATAAGGTATTCTAAAAACAAAGTCACTGGATCCCGGCTCAACACACTGCCGGAATGACAGCCCACTAAACCCTGAAAAACCAAGAAAAAAGGCGTGAAGAAGAATCTTCACGCCTTTTCATTGTTATCATATCGGCTTCTACTTCTTTTCTTCAGGCTTCATTTCCTCGGGCTTCATCTCTCCCGGTTTCATTTCCTCTTTCTTTTCTTCAGGCTTCATTTCTTCAGCCTTCTTGTGGCATTTTCCACAGTCCGCTTCTGTCGACTGAGAGAAAGCCTTCTGACCGTCGTGGCATTTTCCGCAATAATCCGGTTTGCCGTGGTCCTCTTTCGTCATTTTGAAAGAGCCCTTCTTCATGCCGAACGGCTTCGGATGGCAATCGGCGCATTTCATGCCCTGTTTCGTGCCATGAGTGTCACCATTAAAAACAACCTTGCCGACATCTCCTCCCGCGTATTCGACCGTCTTTCCCGGCATTACGGCGAGAGCGCTGCCGACAAACGCGAATGCGACCAGCACGCACATTAACATCATTGTCTTTTTCAATGTTTTTCACCTCCTTTCTCAAACGTCGGATAGTCAGCTAACAAACTTCGTGCCAGGCGGAAAACACGCGCCAGCAACGTTTTTTTCGAAGACAGTTTTCCCGTATGGGAATATCTTCCGAAAAGGAGAAAATTTTAAACCATATCTTTAAAAATAATATGAAAGCGGGTGGTTGTCAAGGCAAATACCTGAACTTTCTCGGGTCGGCGTTTCCTTGAATTCTAAGCTTTGTTAATGTAATATTAAGGTAACAATGGAACGGGAAAAAGTTAGAAAAGCGATTTTTCCTGCCGGAGGGCTGGGCACGCGGTTTCTGCCGGCGACTAAAGCTTCTCCTAAAGAGATGCTTCCGATAGTGGACAAGCCCATGATTCAATACGCGATCGAGGAGGCGCGCTCCTGCGGAATAGAAGAGTTCATCATCATTACCGGCAAGTATAAGAGGGCTATTGAGGATCATTTTGACTCGGCCTTTGAACTGGAAGAGACCTTGAAAAGGACTGGGAAAAAGAAACTGATTGAAGAGATCAACCGCCTCAACAGCCTTAATTTCGCTTACATCAGGCAGAAAGCGCCGGTAGGCTTGGGGCACGCAATCTATTGCGCGAAGCCGTTCGTCAAGGATGAGCCTTTCGCTGTCCTTCTGAGCGACGATATCATCGATCCGGACGATACTCTGCTAAACGACATGATCAATCTTCACAAGGAATTGCACGCTCCGGTTCTTGCTCTTGAGAGAGTCCCCATGTCGGAAGTTAACAGATACGGTATTGTCGAAGGGAAGAAGGAAAAAGACAACGTATACAAAATCAAGAATCTTGTCGAAAAGCCGTCGGTACACGACGCCCCGTCGGACATGGCTATTATCGGAAGGTATATCCTTACATCCGACGTTTTCGAGGTACTTGAGGGGCTTGGTCCCGGTAAGGGCGGCGAGATTCAGTTGACGGACGCTCTGTCCGGCCTGCTGAAAAGGCGTCCGATTTATGGTTATCTCTTTACCGGGAGACGCTATGATGCCGGCGACAAGGTCGGGTACCTGAAAGCAACAGTCGATCTTGCCCTCAAGAATCCGGCCCTGGCGGCACAGTTTAAAGAGTATATTATCAGCGTGGCGCAATTCTTAAAACAATAATGAAGAGGAGTCATAATGGCAGACGCTATTGATGTAGAGCAGAAAATCGAAAAGGAAGTAGAGATTCCGGACATCCTGCCGGTTCTTCCGGTCCGTGATATCGTCGTATTTCCGTACATGATCCTGCCGCTCTTCGTCGGAAGGGAAATGTCGATAAAGGCTATAGAGTATTCGCTCAGTTCCAACAGGATGGTGCTGCTCCTTACTCAAAAGGACCTCAATATCGAGAACCCCACTGCCGAAGATCTTTTCTCCATCGGCACGGTGGCGCTTGTTATGCGCATGCTCAAGCTCCCGGATGGTAGGGTGAAGATCCTTGTCCAGGGGCTGTCAAAGGCAAGGGCCCTGGACTATGAGCAAAGCGAACCTTTTTTTAAGGCGGCCATAGAAAAAATATCCGACGAAAAGGCCGAATCGCTGACGATCGAGGACGAAGCCCAGATACGAAATGTGAAGGGACAGCTCGAAAAAGTCGTCTCACTTGGGAAATCAATCCTACCCGACATTATGGGCGTGGTCGAGAATATAGAAGAGCCGGGCAGGCTCGCCGACCTGGTAGCCTCGAATCTGGGGCTTAAGACCGAACAGGCGCAGGAGATCCTCGAGATTACCGAGCCGCTTCACAGGCTGAAGAGGGTGAGTGAGTTATTGGCGCGGGAGATCGAGCTCCTCACGGTGCAGCAGAAGATCCAGTCCGAAGCAAGGGGTGAGATAGATAAAACACAGCGCGAGTATTTTTTGAGGGAGCAGCTCAAGGCGATTCAGAAGGAACTCGGGGATATCGATGAACGGGCGGAGGAGGTCAGGGAGTTCAGGAAGAAGATCGAAGATGCAAAGATGCCTGAGAAGGTCATGAAAGAGGCGGAAAAACAACTTAAGCGGCTCGAAAAGATGCACCCCGACAGCGCAGAAGCCGCGACCGTAAGGACTTATCTCGATTGGCTTGTCGAATTGCCATGGTCCAAGTCTACAAAAGACAACCTCGATATAAAGGCGGCCGAGAAGGTCTTGAACGATGATCACTATGACCTCGAAAAGGTAAAGGAACGCATTCTCGAATACCTCAGCGTGAGGAAACTCAAAGAGAAGATGAAGGGACCTATTCTCTGCTTTATCGGCCCTCCCGGCGTCGGAAAGACATCGCTCGGAAGGTCCATAGCGCGGGCTCTCGGAAGAGAATTCGTCCGCATGTCTCTCGGAGGCGTAAGAGACGAGGCCGAAATCAGGGGTCACAGAAGAACGTATGTGGGAGCGCTGCCCGGTAGGATCGTCCAGGGGATCAAGACGGCGGGCACGAACAATCCGGTATTCATGCTTGACGAAATCGACAAAATAGGAATGGATTTCAGAGGCGATCCGTCTTCGGCCCTTTTGGAAGTCCTCGACCCCGAGCAGAACTTCGCCTTTGCGGATCATTATCTTGCCGTTCCTTTTGATCTGTCGAAGGTCATGTTCATTACCACCGGCAACCTTGTCGACACAATTCCCAGCCCTCTGAGAGACCGTATGGAGATCATCTACTTGTCCGGGTATACGACGGAGGAAAAACTCGGGATTGCAAAGAATTATCTGATTCCGAAGCAGCTTGAAGAGCACGGTCTCAGCGCCAAAGTGCTCAAGATCACCGATCAAGGACTTTTCACTCTCATTTCGCAATATACCAGAGAGGCGGGCGTGAGAAATCTCGAAAGAGAGATTGCCCACCTTTGCAGAAAGGTTGCAAAAAAAATTGCCGAAGGCAAGGATAGTACATTCGTGATAACGGCGCAAAACCTTCACAGGTACCTCGGAGTGCCCAAATATCTGCCGGAAGAAGAGATGCAGAAAGATGAAGTCGGCGTTTCCACCGGTCTTGCGTGGACGGAAACCGGAGGCGACATTATATACGTGGAAGCCACGACAATGAAGGGAAAAGGGAGTCTCACCCTCACGGGTCAACTCGGAGACGTAATGAAAGAGTCTGCGCAGGCTGCCTTGAGTTACGTCAGATCCAGGGCAAAGAAACTGGGCATAAGCGATGAAGTTTTCTCGAAAACAGACCTTCATATCCACGTGCCTGCGGGCGCCATCCCGAAAGACGGTCCTTCTGCGGGAATTACTATGGCGACGGCGATAGCATCGGCGCTTACCGGAAGTCCGGTGAACAAGAATACCGCGATGACGGGCGAGGTCACACTGAGAGGAAGGGTTCTGCCGATCGGCGGACTGAAGGAAAAGGCTCTTGCTGCCAAGCGCATGGGCATCAAGCGAGTGATTGTCCCCGAAAGGAACCGTAAGGACCTGGAGGATATCCCGAAGTATA
>JBFLXP010000070.1:0-10737 GCA_040757315.1 Nitrospirota bacterium | reverse complement strand
TCATTGCGAGCACCTGAAGGGTGCGTGGCAATCTCTCTACGCGAGACGAGATTGCTTCGTTTCACTCGCAATGACAGCTTCTTATCGCCAGATTCGGGATATGGTCAGCAGTGTGGTGAGATTATTTCCTTATTTCCCCGCCCGTCTTCCGCAGCAAATAATCGACGAGGGAGGAATGGAGATTTTCTACTTCCTCAACGGTGAGGGTTCTTTCGCTTGACCGGTAGACGATGCCGAAGGCAAGGCTCTTTTTCCCCTCGGGGATGTTTTTCCCCTTATAGGAATCGAATATCGAGACATCTTCGATCAGGTCTGAAGGGAAGGATCTGATCATCTCCTGAATTGTCCGCGCAGGGAGGGTTTCCTCCACCACAAGCGCGATGTCGCGCTCGACGGATGGGTATTTCGGTATGGGGCGGTACCGGATTGCTTCGGGGATCTCCGAAAGCAGTCTGTCCAGACTCAGTTCGAAGAGCATGACCTCCGGCTTGTGTTTCCTCAGATCCAGTTTTTCGACGACTTCCGGCGAGAGAATGCCGAGATATCCTGCACGCGAGTCACCGATAAAAACATCCGCCGACTGACCCTTGTGAAGAAACCGTTCCCCTGATGGAACGAATTGTACATCTTCAAGCCTCACTTCTTCAAACAGAGACTGCAGGGCGCCTTTTGCCAAGTAAAACGCCGGGGTTTCCTCTTTCCATAAAGCTGGAGACTTGTCTATATAAAGGATTCCGCCCAACCACAGCTCCTCGGCGGGAAGGGCCTCTCCGATGTCAAAGAATAGACGGGCTATCTCGAAGACCTGGACATTCCTGAGCCCCCTGCCGAAATTGTATACAAGATTATTGATCAATGCAGGCGCCAGGGTCGTACGCAGGCACCCCTCGTCCTGACTCAAAGGATTCCGGATGAGGATCGTGTTTCGTCTTCTGTCGTCGTCGGGAATCGAAAATAGATCCAGGCTCGCGCTGTTCATGAAGCTATAATTGATTACTTCTGAAAAGCCCGCTTTTCTCATGGACTCCCGTATCCTGTTCAGGCCCATGCCTCTCCCGCTCAATCCGCCCGAAGAAAGGGGGCTTCGCGGCATTGTTGTAAGCACACTGTTATATCCGAATATGCGGGCTATCTCTTCCGCGACATCGTGTTCCCTTTCGAGGTCTCGCCTGTGCGCAGGAGGAAAGACAGCGAATCCATCGCCCTTATCTTCGGTCGGGATACCGAGATCATTCATAATGGAGCGCATTATACCCGGGGAAAGCGCCGTGCCCAGAATCCGATTGATTTTCTCCTGTCTGACCTCAAAGGGTTGAGGGACGTACTTGACCGGATAGGCGTCTACAATCTCATGGATGGTCCCGCCGGCGAGATTTCTTATCAAAAGCGCCGCGCGGTCGAGTGCTTTTTCGAGAAATACGATGTCGCTGCCGCGTTCAAAACGATAGGAGGACTCGCTCGACAAACTCAGAGTCTTCGAAGTCCTCCTAACGGAAAGAGGTGCGAAATAAGCGCTTTCGAGGAAAATATTTGCGGTCTTTTCCGTAACCTCCGTATACGATCCTCCCATAACACCGGCGACAGCCACGGGCCTCTGTGCATCCCAGATGAGCAGTGAATCAGAGGGTATTTCACGGTCGACTCCATCGAGGGTCCTGATCTTAGCCCTGGCTCCGGTCACCGTGCCCGGAGTGCCCACCATGATCTTTTTCCCTTCAAGCTTGTCGGCATCAAAAGCGTGGAGTGGGTGGCCGAATTCCAGAAGCACGTAATTGGTGACGTCGACAACGTTGTTGATCGACCGTATGCCGCATTTTTCCAGGCGCGACCGCATCCATTCCGGAGACGACCCGATACTGACGTCCGTGATCACCCTGCCCGCGTATCTGTTACAGAGTTCGGGATTCAGGATCTCCACGGCAAAGTCCGATACCGGCTGCTCTCCCCCTACGGTGTGTTCGGGGATCTTCAAGGGGACTCTGAATGAAGCGGACAATTCTCGCGCTATTCCGATGATGCTCAGGCAGTCGGGTCTGTTCGGCGTCACATTGACTTCAAAGACTGTGTCACCGTCAATTGACTCGGACCCTTCGACTTCGAGGCCGATCATCGTCAGTTTTTCGGCGACCTCTTCAGGGGTCGCCGCAACCGGAACAATCTCTTTCAACCATTCATACGAAACACGCATGACGTTTATTATAGCTTCGAGTCTCGCGCGTTGACAAGCGTATTCACTGAGACAATATGAATGGGTGAAACGGTGAATGGGTGAGTTGGTGAACGGGCCCGAAAAATGTCTGTTCGAATATGCGCTATACTATGAGGGCGGAATAGGCGGACATCGGCAATTCCGATCTCAGTTTCTCCTCCTTCGCAGGTGCTGATTTCTCGGAAGCCTTCACGGCACTAATTTTACGAATTCAAAAATCTCGTGCGCCAACTTCGAACGGGCGGATCTATCCGGCGCAAACCTTCAGATGGCGGAAGCAATCATGACAAGGTTCGTGCAGGCAATCATGAGCAATGTCAATGCATACGTGTCAAGCATGATCGGAGTCAACCTTTCGGGCGCGGACCTCAGGGGATGCGGTCTCCGAGGAACAGACCTAAGCGGAGCAAATCTGACTTCAGCCGACCTCAGAGGAGCCCAGATCATTGAAGCCACATTCATAGCCGCCGATCTCACCAACGCGGATTTTCGCGGAGCCTATATCAGGGGAGCGGAGATGAAGCGCGCGATTCTCGACGGCGCGAAGTCCGACCAGGATCTGTTACACAGCTCGTAAGCAAGTGCATTGGCAACTTTTCAGTGTAGCGGGGCGCGCTCTTTGAATCCTCCCTTTTCAAGGGGAGGTTGGGAGGGGTTGGTAAGACATCATTAGGAACCTACCCACACCCATTTTCCTTCCAAACATTTATGAACTTTGAATCACTAAGGAATACGAAACTGTCACCTTGAGCTTGTCGAAGGGTAACATCAATCTGTCATGGTTCGACAAGCTCACCATGACAGATTGGTCATTTTCGGAAGAAAAAAATAGAGGGATCAGGACTCACATAATCTTGGGCACCATCGTCTCGTCCCCCGGTTTTGAAGAAGTCTCAAGCGCCTGCCGGTAAAATTTCAGAGCATATTCCTTAACCATCCGCCTCGCGCTGAACCGGGCTGCGGCACTCTTTATTGCTTCTTTCATAATCCTCACCCAGCCCGCCGGAACACCCTCATCGTCCACCTCATAGAAGAGAGGTATGACTTTTGTCTCGAGAAGGACATAAATTGCTTCCGCATCCGTTTCATCTCCGGCTCCCGCGAATGACCAGCCGTTCGCGCCGCTGAAGCCCTCTATCCACCATCCGTCGAGGATGCTCAGATGTGGCACACCGTTGAGCGAAGCCTTCATGCCGCTTGTGCCGCAGGCTTCCATGGGCGGAATGGGATTATTCAGCCAGAGATCGACTCCGTGGACCATGTATTGTGCCAGTTGTTCGTCATAGTTTTCCACAAAGGCGACCCTTCCCCCCAGTTCGGGATATTGAGCAAATTTGAATATACGCTGTAGTATCCTCTTTCCGTCATCGTCAGCAGGATGCGCTTTTCCGGCAAATATGATCTGGACAGGCCGCCAGCGATTGTTCAGAAGCTTTTTCAGCCGGTCGAGGTTATGAAAGATGAGGTCGGCCCTCTTATATGAAGCGAAGCGGCGGGCAAACCCTATGGTAAGGGCGGTGGTGTCGAGCAATACGCCGCTTGTCATGATATTTATCGGGTTAACTCTGTTCTCAATCCATCTCTTGCGCGACTGTTCCCTGATGAAGTTAATCAGCTTAATCTTGATCCAGTAATGGACTTGCCAGAGCTCCTTATCGGGTATCTCGTCAATCAATTCCCATATGGCCGGATCGTCGTGCTCTTCCAGCCAGCCCGGGTCGAAGTACCTGTTAAAGAGAAGGGCCATCTTCGGCTCTGTCCATGTGGGGACATGGATTCCATTCGTGATAGACTCAATCGGCACGTCCTCTTCTTTCCTGTCGGGCCAGAGAGAACCCCACATACGGCGTGCAACCTCTCCGTGCCTTTTGCTGACCGCATTACTGTAATGAGACAGCTTCAGAGAGAAAGCCGTCATGTTGAACCCCGCCGCCGGCTCCTTTGGATGGGTCCCCATCTGGAAAAAATCATTGCGGCTTATACCCAGAAAGGGATAGCAATGGCTGAAATACTTATCCATAAGATGGAAGGGAAAGACGTCATGGCCCGCTGGGACCGGCGTGTGGGTGGTGAAGACGGTTGTGGCACGCACTTCCGCAGCGGCATTTTCGAAACTCATGCCTGCCTCAATCCGTTCCCTCACTCGTTCCAGAAGCGCAAAGGCGGAATGTCCCTCATTCAGGTGCAGGACGGAATGCTTGATGCCGAGGGTGTTTAATACCGCGATCCCGCCTATCCCAAGCACCATCTCCTGGCGAAGTCGCTGCTCTATATCTCCGATATACAGATGAGCGCTTATCCTCCTGTTCCACGGATCATTCCTGCCAATGTCCGTGTCCATCAGATATAGAGGAATCCGTCCCACGTCCACCTTCCACACAGCCACGTACATAGGCGGTTCCATGAAGGGGACGCGCACAACAAGCTGCTCTCCCGTTTCATTCAGTACCCTTTCGATCGGTGCCGCATCCCTATCGAGGGGCTCGTCGATATCTTCCTGCCAGCCATCCATCCTGATCTTCTGTCGCAGATACCCGCCCGGATACATGAAGCCCACGGCAATCATCGGCACACCGAGGTCGCTGCACTCCTTGATGTAATCCCCGGCAAGAAAGCCGAGTCCGCCGGCATAAAATGGGAGGGAATGGTGGAGGCCGTACTCAGCCGAAAAATAGGCGATCGGCAGACAGCCGGCGCCCGCAATGTTTGCCGCGAACCAGCATACCTTTGTCTTCACATCCTCGTGAAACCGTGAGAGAGTGGCGTCATAATGATGCAAGTAATCCGACCTGTTCTCAAGGGATCTCAAAATCTCCGAAGGGAGATCCCTCAGCATCCTGACCGGATTGTGGCCGCTCTCCTTCCAGGCGACCCTGTCTATCATTTTGAAGAGCATTCGGGCCTCCGGATGCCAGCTCCACCAGAGGTTATAAGCTAGGTCCGCGAGGCCGGAGAGCCTATCGGGGATTGCGGAAATTTTCTCTCTCATCGCATCCATTTTTCTACCCCCTCCCGGACTTCCCACTCATCCGGGAGTACTCCGAAAAAAGCGGGATCATCTTCCTTATTGATATTTATACTAATACCATATCAAAAAGTCGCCGGACTGCAAGTGAATCACTCCTGTTTCATCTCCTTCATCTTCTGCATCATCTGTTTTACAAGCGAAAACATTTCATTCGACAGTTCTTGAAGCATATCCATTCTGTTCATTGATTTGAGGATGAGGTTGTGCAGGTCGTCTTCTTCAACCGAAGCATCTACCAGCTCCAGGGTCCCCTTGACGGCGACTATGTGCTCGTTTGCGCTGTTGAATATTTCGTTTAACCTTTCATCGATCGACGCCATTGCTTCCTCCTTTAATCAATCGTCGCTGAGCAGAAATCGGGTTACCAACAGAACGCTGAGAAAGTGTTCTTGCTGTCATTGCGAGCGTACCGCGGCAATCTGCCTTTTTTTTATGATTCAAGCGTTTTGAGATTGCTCCATCGTCCTGAAAGCTTCCCGGACTCCTCGCAATGATTCCAAAAGGACTTTTCACCCATCCTGCTAAATTATACCCGCAAAGAGCCTGTCGTTCAAATTTGTTGTACATCATGATGAAAAGGTTTTGCATTCCGGTCTTGCTTTTCGGTAAAATAAACAAATTAAACAAAGCAGGGGGTGATTCTATGTGCAAGAAATGCAATTGCGGAAAAGGCAGCAAAAAGAAATAAGAAAGAACCGATAAGGATTTATAGACGGCCGGGGTTCATCGAATGCCCGGCCTTGTTTTTTGGGAATCCGCTCAGAACTGCTTTAAGAACCGCAGGTCGTTTTCGAAGAAGATGCGAATGTCGTCGATCGAGTATTTAAGCATGGTTATCCGTTCGACGCCCATGCCGAAGGCAAACCCCGAATAGACCTCGGGATCGTAGCCCACCATCTCGAACACTTTCGGGTTTATCATGCCAGCGCCGAGAATCTCGAGCCATCCCGTTGTTTTGCATACTCTGCAACCTTTGCCCGAACAGAAGATGCAGCCTATATCGACCTCCGCACTCGGCTCGGTAAAGGGGAAGAAACTCGGCCTGAACCGGACAGGTGTTTCGGCGCCGAACATGCCGTGGATGAACGCTTCCAGCACACCTTTCAGGTCACTGAAGGCAATATCGGTATCGACCATGAATCCCTCAACCTGATGGAACATCGGGGTGTGACAGATGTCTGCATCGCACCTGTATACTTTCCCGGGAGCGACGATCTTGAGAGGAGGTTTTCTCTTTTCCATAACCCGTAT
The DNA here is from genome assembly GCA_040757315.1 of Nitrospirota bacterium. Taxonomy (GTDB): domain Bacteria; phylum Nitrospirota; class Thermodesulfovibrionia; order Thermodesulfovibrionales; family SM23-35; genus JAKLQR01. The sequence goes on along the minus strand of JBFLXP010000070.1, from coordinate 4,249 downwards.
CTGGACCGGCGAGGTATGGGTCCTCATAACAACATCCTCGGAGATGTAAAAAGTGTCCTGCATGTCGCGGGCGGGATGGTCCTTGGGTATGTTGAGAGCCTCAAAATTGTAATAGTCGAGCTCGACTTCGGGACCCTCTTCTATTTCGAATCCCATCGAGACAAAGATCTCGGTGATCTCCGTCAGCACTCTCTTGATCGGATGTTCCCGTCCGTACGGGGTATATTTTCCCGGCAGGGTTATATCGATGGCCTCGGAAGCAACCCGCCTTCTGTGTTCCTGTTCTTTGAGGAGGGATTCGAGCCGGTCGATCTCTTCTTCGATCGCTTTCTTCGCTTCGTTGACCGTCTTCCCGTATTGGGGACGCAGTTCCGGCGGGACAGTCGAAAGGGCCTTGAGCTTTGCAGTGACAAGCCCCTTTTTCCCCAGATATTTTACTTTCAGACGCTGGATTTCGGACAGAGAAGCGGCCGCTGCCGCTTCTTCGATGAAGGACTCTTTCAGTGCAAGACCGTCATCCACTTCGCACGTCAGCTTTTGACTTTTTCCACAAGCCGGCCGAAGGCTGTCGGATCGTTATACGCCATGTCCGCAAGGACTTTTCTGTTCAATGCGATATTCGCCTTCTTGAGTCCCGACATGAACTGACTGTAAGTCAGGCCCAGGTTGCGCACGGCTGCATTTATCCTTATTGTCCAGAGAGAACGAAACTCGCGTTTCTTGGCTCTCCGGTCCTTGTATGCGTATACGAGCGCTTTGTCAACGGCCTCTGTGGCAATCCGGTAGAGGCGGCTCTTGGCGCCGTAATACCCTTTTGCCTGTTCCAGGATCTTTTTCCTTCTCCTTCGTGTCTTGAATCCACCTTTTGCCCTTGGCATTTACAACCTCCGCAAAATTCGTGCTGATTTTCCGTTATTCAGTTTCCTGTTTCCTGTCTACTGCTACCGTTTACTGTTCTTACAGGTACGGAACCAGCTTCTTGATTTTCTTAAACTCGCCGTCGGAAACCAATGAAGCCTTTCTGAGCCTCCTTGTCCTCTTCGCCGACTTGCCCGTAAGGAGATGGCTCTTGTAACCGCTTCCCCTTTTGATCTTCCCCGTCCCGGTAACCTTGAATCTCTTTTCTGCGCCTCTATGAGTTTTCAGTTTTGGCACGACTACCTCCTCTCATCACGAGCCTATGAACCCGAGCTTTACATTCTAAACGAAATCGAGAAATTTTTAAAGAGGTTATTAGACGCGGGGCGGTGCCGGACTGAAGGACTCTGCTATGCCTTTGGCGCCAGCACCATAGTAATGTGATTTCCCTCCAATTTCGGACTCTGCTCAACGTTGAATTTCCCGGTAAGCTGTTCCGTTATCCTCCCGAATACCTTCATGCCCAGTTCCGGCCTGATGATCTCCCTGCCCTTGAAGAACATTGTGATTTTCGCCTTGTTGCCTTCATCGAGGAACCGTCTGATATGCCTCACTTTCAGACCGAGGTCATTGTCGGTAATCTGCGGTCTGATCTTGATCTCCTTAACGCCCATCGCCTTCTTCTGCGCCTGTTTCTTGCTCATCTGATACCGGTATTTGCCGAAATCGAGCAGTTTGCAGACAGGGGGCACCACGTTCGGCGCAACCTCGATCAGATCCAGACCTTTTTCTCCGGCGATTTTCAATGCCTCGCCTACGGGCAAGATACCGAGCTGATTACCCTCGGCGTCGATCAGCCTGACTTCCCTTGCTCTTATTTGTTGGTTAACCCGAATGTCCCGTGTTATGCTCTCACCTCCTGAACTATAATTCCCGGGATTTTTCCCGTATTCTCTCTTTCACCGCCTCCGCGAATTCATCCGGAGAGAACGGTCCGGCATTCTCGCCGCCGCGTTTTCTCACCGTCACCTTATTCTCCGTGACTTCTTTGTCACCTATTATAACCAAATAAGGCACCTTCATAATAGTGGCTTTTCTAATCTTATACCCGATTTTTTCGTTTTCAAGGTCCGCCTCCGTCCGTATGCCGTCTCCGCGAAACCGCTCCATCAGAGCCTGAGCATAGTCGCTATGTCTTTCAGCAATCGTGAGGACAGCCACCTGCGTGGGCGCCAGCCATACCGGGAAGGCACCCGCGTAATGCTCGATAAGCACTCCGAAAAACCTCTCCAGAGATCCCATAAGCGCCCGGTGAATCATAATCGGCCTGTGCTCTTTTCCGTCGTTCCCCCGGTATCCCATCTCGAAACGTTCGGGGTTGTTAAAATCCACCTGTATGGTGCTGCACTGCCATTGCCTGTTCAGTGAATCCTTGACTTTGATGTCGATCTTCGGGCCGTAGAAAACGCCTTCCCCCGGATCGACTTCATATAAGAGGCCTTTAATATCGAGCGCCCTCTTCAATGCATTCGTCGACCGTTCCCAGCTATCGGGAGTTCCGACATATTTTCCCGGCCTGGTGGAAAGGTAAACGTCATACTGCTCGAAACCGAACGTCTTCAGGATGAAGAGAGTGAAATCGAGGACATTCAGCACCTCATCCTCTATCTGATCTTCCCTGCAGAATATGTGTGCGTCATCCTGGGTGAATCCCCTCACCCGAAGCAGTCCGTGGAGCACTCCGGATCGCTCGTAGCGGTAAACAGTGCCCAGTTCCGCATATCGGATCGGCAGTTCCTTATAACTTCTGAGTGAGCTCTTGTAGACGTGGATATGAAAGGGGCAGTTCATCGGTTTGATTTCATAATCGACGCCTTCGATCTCCATCGGCGAATACATGTTTTCTCTGTAGAAATCCAGATGACCGCTCGTCTTCCAGAGATCGAGCTTGGCGATATGAGGAGTATAGAGATTCTTATATCCGGCCTTATAATGTTCATTCATCCAGAAATCCTCTATAGTCCTCCTGATGAGCGCTCCATTCGGATGCCAGATTATCAACCCTGCTCCGATCTCATCCCCGGTGCTGAAAAGGTCGAGATCCCGGCCGAGCTTCCGGTGATCGCGCTTTTTCACCTCTTCGAGGAAATTGAGATAATCCTTAAGATCCTTTTCCTTCGTGAACGATGTTCCATAGATGCGCTGAAGCATCTTGTTCTTTTCGTCGCCGCGCCAATACGCACCCGCTATACTCAGAAGTTTGAATGCCTTTATCTGCCCCGTCGATTCGACATGCGGTCCCCTGCACAGATCGACGAACCCGCCCTCTTCGTACAGAGAGACCTCGTCGTCGGAGATCTCCCCGAGGAGTTCCACCTTGTAATCCTCACCCATCTTCCTGAACAGTTCGACCGCTTCGTCCCGCTTCACGAGTCTCCGCACAAAAGAGTTATTCTGCCCGGCGATCTCCTTCATCTTTTTTTCGATCGCCTCTATATCTTCGGGCGTAAAAGGTCTGTCGATATCGAAATCATAATAAAAGCCGTCCTCAATGGCGGGGCCTATGGCAAGTTTTGCGTCGGGAAACAGTTCCTTCACAGCATGCGCCATGACGTGCGATGTGCTGTGCCTATAAATATCTCTGTCTTCCTTCGAATCGAACCGTATCTCTTTAATGGAAAACCTCCGCATCTGTTCACGAACGAAATTTGACCTAACGATTATAATACACATGCTTCCCAGATTTCAAAATCAAAATGCCGGAGTGTCAAAATGCCGGAGGATCTATCGTCCTGGATGCCTTCACAGAATACATTCATGGAATCCCCTCCTTGGCAAGGAGGGGTGTTGGGAGGTTTTCTTTGATGATGTCTTATCAAAACCCCTCCCAACCTCGCCTTGCAAACGGGGAGGATTCAAGAAGCATGTGCATAAACAAAGGTAGTTTATCTGGCTGCAGTTGATTCGTTATCGCCGGATTTTGGTATGTTTGTCTGAACAAATCTGTCTAACAGGCTCTGTCGGTAGGCAGGAACCACTTTTTTGAGGCCTCGAATGTTTTATAATATTATACTTATGGCTGTGCTCGAAATCAGGAAATTTCCCGAAAAAATATTGAAGGAAAAAACCCGCGTTGTTGAAAACATAGATTCCAGGATTCAACTCCTGATCGATGATATGGTAGAAACAATGCACTATGCGCACGGGCTTGGTCTCGCGGCGAATCAGATAGGAGTCTCCCAGCGGATGTGCGTTATCGACCTGAGCGCCAAAGATGAGAAGAGCAGGCTGATTGTGCTCGTCAACCCTGTTATTGCCGAAAAGGAAGGCATGATCGAAGCTGAAGAAGGCTGCCTGAGCATTCCCGGTTATATGACTTCCATCAAGAGAG
>JBFLXP010000069.1:0-10757 GCA_040757315.1 Nitrospirota bacterium | reverse complement strand
TGAAAGGTAATCCCTTTCAGGAAGTCGATACGGGAAATGCCTTTCCGCTTGAGGCGCCTCACAAAATTGTGCCCCTGGAGCCCGATCTCTCGAACCGGTGTCCCATTGACGACGAGATCATCCCCCGCGACATTCATAATTTCGAGACTCTCTGTTTCGCCCACCGCTTCTTGCAGTGCGTTCAACGCTTCACGTGTGAGGTCATCGACGGCGGAGTGTTCCAGAGAATAAAGCGAGCAATTTGAAACTGCAGACATGAATAAGGCAAGAAATCTTCTAAAAGAGTCCACCTATTGAGTTCCCCTCTTGGACAACCGTACAGACTCTTCCCTGATAAAGTCGTTTTTTGATTTGAGTCCCGTTTCCACGATGTCTCTGACAGACTCATGGGGATAATGTTTCAGCGTTCTGAATATTTCTTCCTTGAGCTTCTCGGCGACACCCTTGAACAGAATGCTTTTGCTCGAAAGCAGATCACGCATAACGTCAAGGGCCCGGGGGTCTCCAATCTCGCCCAGTGTCCTCACGAGGGGGATTTTGTCGTAAAGATCCGCGCCCCCTATTCCTCGTTTCCTGAGCATCCGCAGCAAATCGGGGACCACCTCAACCACTCTGAAGGCCCCCGAAAGAATAATCGCCTGCTCGACAAGATCACGGGAATCCGAAGATAGGAATTCTTTGACCACTGTAATGCCGTACGGATCCCCGGCGCCAAGAAGACATTTGACCGCCTCGAAACTCACCTTGCGGTTTTCGTGACGGCAGTAAGGCCGCACGTGGGGCAGGATGTCCGCATGACCGCATTCGCCCAGGATGTAAAGAATATTCCTTTTGACAAACCACCTGCTGTCACCGAGTCTTTTCACAGCCTCCGGGATTACACTGTCGCCATAGTTCTTGAGCAGGCCCATAAAAAATTTCCTGACAGTCTGCGATTCCTCACGGGCAAGGGCATCGAGCAGATGCGGTATGATTGCATCGCCATAGTACGAACACAAGGACCACGCCTCTTCTCTCATCTGCCTTCCCAGAATTCTGAGAGAATCGATGAATTTTAAAATAAACTCCGCCGATCGGTAATAGTCAGTCATGCCGGAGCTGATATCGGGAAATCTGTTCCCGGAAGAATTCTTCTCGAAAACCTCCAGCGCCCTGAGTATCTGTCCGTACTGACCGGTCCAGAGGAACTGATCCGTCTGCTCGCGGACTATCGAGACAAAGGAGCCGTATTCTTCCTCCGAGATTAAGTCCGATACAAGCAATTCGAGAATCACACCGTTAAAGTCTCTTTCGATAACGTCGTCTTCAAAATCTTTTGCCGCTTCCTTGGGCAGCATGGTGACCGTGCTTGTTGTCTGAAAATCGAGAAGCTTCTGTATCTCCTTTTGATAGGTGTCGGATACGTGGGCGTCGAAGCCTCCCCGCTCGAAGAGGCCGACAATATCGGGAGAAAGAAATATGTCGTCCACGAGGAGACCTCCTCCCAGGGTAAACGGCGAGAGACCGTCCTGATGCACCTCGGACAGTTTGTCGAGCAGATTTTTCAGAGCTTCCGGTATGGCCATCTTCTGTTCGTTCATAGCTCCCAGAAGTTCTATGATTTCGTCCACGGAGACGTCTCTCAAAGCTCTGTATGTGGACTCGGCATCAGCCGAAAACGTTCGGGCTGTCGATGAGAGAAACTGCTTTTTGAGCTCCGGTCTGAGGCCGTTAATAAAGTCAAGGAGCCGCCTGAGATCCTGGCTGGAAAATGCACTCTCCGAAGACCTTCGCATGTACGTCGTAATGACTTTGTCGTAAGTCTCTTCTTTAAGACCCCTCTCCTGAGTTCTGTTGAGGAAACGGGCGAGAACGTCCGGAGGAATTTCCTTGAATTCATCGGGTATGTCTGCTGTCTGAAGTGATCCCTCGAGAAGGCCGTAGACGTACCGCTCCCAGAGCTGCATTCCGGGCGCCTCCGTCTTGGTCTTTCCTTCCTCAAAAGTAAATGCCCGATAGTCGATGAACGCGACTTTCAGGTGGATAAGATTCAGCCCTTTGAACGCCTCCTGTATCGCATCGACCGGCTGGTCGCTTGCCTTCTCCGATATGAACCGATGAAAGTCGTACAATTCATCTTTTGTTAAACCCGTTACGAAGGTGAGAGCGGCTATATTAAGTCTGCTCAGGTGCAACGCGAATTCTCTGAAGACGGCGTTCTTCTTGTCCAGGTAGAACTCATCTATAATGAGCGTATCCTTTGCGACAGCAAGCGTGATTTCCGGTCGCAATTCAAAAAGTCTCTGGAGGAATTCAAACGCCCGATTCAGCGACTTTTCTACAGAGGGATGGTCTTTGGGATAGATGGCAACATTACGGCGGGAAATATTCAGTTCGATGATTGCGTCGCTAAGCAGCCTGGCATCGATCGGGATTCGTTCGATCTCGTCAGCCATGATCAATATATTATACAAAAATGTATCATTTCCGAAAGAGCCTGGCGAGATGGCAGGGTTTCCGCCTTGCCGGCGACGGGGTCGACGAGAAGAACCAAAAAAATTTGCGGGCAGTCGGAGGAGGGATCCGACTGCCCGTCTTAGTGTAGAGAAAGACAGCTGAAGGGGTAATCAGCTGCTTGAGGGTAACCTTAACTCTACTGCATTCAAGCTTGTCTATAGATTAATGGAAAAATATGAAGAAATGATGAAGGGATTGTGAAAAGCTTATGTATTCCCGACTTTCAGCGACGGGTGGCCATCGAGCCATGAAATCTACCCCGGCATCCTTCGACAGGCTCAGGATGACAGGTGTCATGGTGAGCTTGTCGAACCATGGCACGCCTCAAATGTGGATCACTATATGTTATTTATAGAATTTAACGATCTTTTCGAGAAGAGCCTGTTTGTCATAGACGGGCGACTCCATCTCCCCTCCTACCTCCCGGATAGCCCTGGTACCTGCCCCGGCGATGTCTCTTAAATCCAATTTCGACAGCACATTCGGCATGTCGATGAATCTGGAGATCTTGTTAAACTGGCTGATAAACCCTTTCGCACCTTCATGATGCATGGTGAGATACAGCATGGTTTTTGCCCTTGTTACGGCTACGTACAGCAGCCTCTGCTCCTCCTCAAGCTCGTCCTCGCTGTCGAGAGCAAAGGTGACAGGCAAGACGCCGTCTATCAGTCCCACTATGAAAACGACATCCCATTCCAGCCCCTTGGCCGAATGGATCGTGGACAGAATAAGCGGTTTTTCTTCCTCCTTCGTCTCGGGTTCGACCCTCCACACGCCCCTATCCGGCGGCTCGATCGCAAAGTCCTCAAGAAGTTCCTCCACCGAATCGTAACGCATCGTTATCTGGCGAAGGGCCTCCAGGTCGTTCAGGCGCAGATGCCAGTCGTCGTATTTGTTCTTCAGCAGAGGCAGATAGTATTCAAGAAGGATTCCAAATTTCTCCCCCGCGGTCAGTTTTTCATCATAAATATTCCCGAGCGTCTGCCCAAGCCTCTCGAGGCCTTCCGAATATGCGTACCTTCGATAGTATTTGGGCAAACCATCTCTCAGCACTCCTTCCAATGAAGGGTATCCGACGCATTCGTCCGTTATCGTTCCGGCTGTTCTGGGCCCTATTTTGTCTATTAGCATAAGAAGCCTGTTCCAGGATAGTTCGTCTTTTGGGTTCGCAATAACTTTGAGATGGGACATAATGTCCTTCACGTGTGCCGTTTCGTAGAACTTCAATCCGCCGTAAGTCTCATAGGGAATGTTCCTTTTGCTCAAGGCGGCCTGCAGAGGAATCGAAAGATACAAGGATCTGAACAGGATGCATTGGTGGCTCAAAGGTATGCCTTCATCCAGTTGTTTCTTGATCCTGTCTGCAACCCACTCCGCCTCCTCATAGCCGTCTTTGAAGAAAAGAAACTGGGGCTTCTGCCCGATAATTTTCTTCGCGGAAGTCAGACATTTCGAATACTTATGCTTCATATTCTCGAGTACCGCGTTTGCGACATCGAGGACGGCCTGAGCGCTCCGGTAGTTCTCTTCCAGCTTGATGACGGTGCATTCCGGGAATTTCCCGGGAAAGGCCATGATATTTTCATGCGACGCTCCCCTGAACCCGTAGATGCTCTGCGCATCGTCGCCGACGACCATGATATTCCTGTGTTTTTCCGCAAGAAAAAAGGCTATATCTCCCTGCAGCGCGTTCGTGTCCTGATACTCATCCACCATAATGTATTTATAACGGCTGGCAAGCCTATCGCGGATCTCTTTATTTTCGAGCAAAATTCTCAGGTAAAGGAGCAGGTCGTCGTAATCGAGATAATTTTTGTTGATCTTGTATTCCGTATAGGCCTTTCTCAACTCCTCGATTTCGGTAATGTACTCAGCAAAATGGGGATATTCTTTTTTGATAATTTCTCCTATCGGGGCATTTTTGTTGACCGACATGCTGATGATGGACCTGAGCGTGTCTTTTTTCGGAAATCTTTTTTCCCGCTCATAGAACTTTAATTTTGCAGCGCACCTGTGGATGGCCTCTTCGGCATCGCCTTCGTCCAGAACGACAAAGGCCGAAGGGAATCCCAGGTTCTTTGAATATCGTTTCAGAATCTTGTACGCAAAGGAATGGAACGTGCCGCCTTCGACGTTTTTGCACCGGGGATCGTGTCTCGATGCCCGTGAAATCATCTCCTGCGCCGCCTTTCTGGTGAAGGTCAGAAGGAGGATCGAGTTCGGGCTGATCTTGTTCTGTATGAGGTTCAGGACCCGGTATTCAATGACCCGCGTTTTGCCGGAGCCCGCTCCGGCGATCACAAGGACCGGTCCGTTGATTGTGGACACCGCCTGAAATTGCGAGGGGTTCAGCCTGCTCCTGAGGTCGATCATATTCTAAATTGTAACTTAGATGGTTTATAAAATGGTAAGCCGTCCGTTCCGGCAGGCATATGGGAATCTAAACCTTCCAACGCAGAATTGGGCTTTTACAGTTGCCCGAAGTTCTTCCTAAAAACGCTCTGGTTTTCTTGAAACCGACCGCCCACAAAGGTGCTGCCGGAAAGCTTTAGATTCCCATATGCCTGCCCATTCTCCGTGCCTCAATCTCGCTCCTCGTTCTTGACAGTAAACGTTCGTTCACCTTATAATGGGAATTATGGCAAGAACGGTAGAGGCGGACAAATTACGGCTGAGGGTCATAGACATAGCGAATTTCTATCATGAAAAAGGCAGGATGCCGAGCTTTTCCGAGATCGGCATCCTCGTCGGCCTCCGTTCAAAAAATGCTGTCTATAAACTCATCAACAGGCTCGAACAATATAATGTTCTCGAACGGGATGCAAAAGGAAGGCTCATACCAAAATCTCTGGCGCACCCCGTTCGGGTTCTCGGCACTGTCGAAGCAGGATTTCCGAGTCCGGCAGAAGAAGAACTCGCAGACACCCTCTCCCTGGACAACCTGCTCATACAGAACCCGGATGCCACATTTCTGCTGAAGGTTTCGGGAGACTCCATGTCCGAAGCCGGCATCCTGCCCGGAGATATGGTGCTGGTCGACAGAGGCCAAGTCCCCAAGAGCGGAGATATCGTGGTGGCGGAAGTCGACGGGGAATGGACCATGAAATATCTGAAAAAAAGAGGAGAGAATGTGGTGCTTTTGCCGGCCAACCCCAAGTATAAACCCATCAAGCCGAAAGAGGAATTGAAGATCGCGGGGGTAGTGACTGCGGTGGTACGGAAGTACAGGTAAACAAACAAGGAAATTATAAATAAACCACATTAGTTGTCATTCCGGCTTGTCCGGAATCTTTCTTCGCCTTATTGTATTTATTCGTTTATCCGGATGATTCCCGACAAGCGGAATGACAGAACAAGAATTATACCTTAAGATCATTTACCCGATTACCATGGAACCCGAACCCTTATTAACCCATTCGTGGCCGAGGGGCATCGCCCATATAGACGCCGACGCCTTTTTCGCTTCCTGCGAGCAGGCGATCCACCCAGAATTGCGGGGGAGGCCTGTGGTAACAGGAAAAGAACGCGGTATCGTTGCTGCTGCAAGCTACGAAGCAAAGGCGAAAGGCGTTTCAAGAGGGGTGAGGCTTTCGGAGGTGAAAAAGATATGTCCTGACGCTGTCATCATTCCGTCGGATTACGAGACCTACAGCCTGTTCTCGGTCCGGATATTCGAAATACTCAGGCGCTTCTCTCCTGACGTTGAAGAATACTCCATTGACGAGGCGTTTGTTGATTTGACCGGCCTGAGAAGGACCTTTCACGGTCCCTATGGATTGATAGCACAGAAGATGCAGAAAACGATTGAGTCGGAGCTGGGCATTACAGTATCAATAGGGGTCAGTCTCACCAAGGTCCTTGCAAAGATAGGATCGAAACAGAACAAACCGCACGGCCTCACCACCATCCCGGGAAAGGATATCCACAGGTATCTGCAGAACCTGCCCCTTGAAAGGGTATGGGGTATCGGACCGAATACATCCGCCTTTCTCAGGAAATTCGGCATCTGCACAGCCCTTGAATTTGCGAGGAAGGACGAATTTTTTGTCAAAAAATATCTATCCAAGCCCTACCAGGAAACCTGGCATGAACTGAACGGTCGCAGCGTTTATCCGGTTGTGACCGAATCTAAAAGCAGTTATCAGTCCATAAGCAAGGCAAAAACCTTTACTCCGCCTTCTCATGACGAAACTTTTATCTTCGCCCAGCTTTCAAAGAACCTTGAGAGCGCATGCATCAAGGCAAGAAGGTACAGGCTCTCGGCCACCCGGCTCCTGTTCTTTCTCAGGAAGCAGGACTTCATAGACTCGGGTGTCGAAATTAAAATAAATCGTCCCACTTCTTATCCTGCAGACCTCTTCGCGCCGCTAAAGGAAGGGTTCTCTCACTTGTATAAGCCGAAGACTCTTTACAGGCAGACCTGTGTTGTCCTTGCAGGCCTCGTTTCGGATGACCAGATCCAGTTTTCCCTCTTCGACAGCACCGCAAAAGTGGAGAAGCTCGCCAGAATTTACAGCACAGTCGACGAATTGTCTGCGAAGTATGGGAAATACACTATCCTCCACGCGGTCAGCCTTCCGACAAAGTTGCAGGCGCGGCATGAGGGAGAACGGGGAGACACTCCGCAGAGGAAGCAGGAACTCTTCAAAGGCGAAAACAGCAGACAGCGCTTAGGGTTGCCCCTCCTGCATATGAAGGTTTGAGCCAAACATTGACAAAGATGCCAATTCAAGGACGAGGCTTAATTTTTGAAACCATGCAGACTACCTGTCGCCTGATGGTTCGGACATACGGGGCAAAAAAGCTTCCCAACGCAGAATCGGGTTTTTATGATTTTGTGTCAGATATCCTGTAAACGCATTGGTTCTCTTAATCCCATTCCGCCCACAAAGGTGCTGCCGGAAAGCTTTTTTGCCCCGTATGTCCGAACCAATCACAAACACATAAGACTTTAGTAGTAATTTCCCCAGAAAAACTAAAAATCATACTTTCGTCGTATTTACTTCAGGCTGCCAATCACTTAAATTCAATTTATGAGTTATCCAAATCCGGGCGATAATGATAGAGAACGCTTGATTTATCAGTCATTGCGAGCACCTGCAAGGTGCGTGGCAATCTCCACGAAAAAGGCGAGATTGCTTCGTTTCACTCGCAATGACACACGTCCAGGGAATGATTATTATCAGCTACGTGAGCCCCTGTGCTCACGGTGCGGCAGCGCAGGGGCTGCCGCAGCTATAGAGGGACAACTGTGAGATTGCCGCGCACCATCTTATCGCTGGAGATGGGAAGTAATAGCTATTGCGGAACATTAGAAAGAATGGAATAGTTCGAATCGTCGCAAAAGGAGGTGGGAGCCGGAATATTCGATCCGATTATTGCACTGCTGCAGGTCTTAGAAAGGTAACGAAACAGAAACAATTTAACCAGATGCAAGGAGGAAAACAGAATGAAAGGCAAAATCGCACTATCTGCACTATTGATTGTACTGATGGTTCCGCTTGGAGCCCATGCATGGGTCAATTTGACTCCCTTTGGTCCGTCGGGAGCCGCTGCTCCGGGCCCTCTCGTAAAATACGTACCCGCTGATCTGCCTTATGATGTCGATCCGGCAAAAACAGCTTTGTTCATAATCGATCCGCAGAAAGTATACTCCGCGCCATTGACGCTTGATCCCGCAGAACTGGCAGACGGAAAAAGTCCTCTGAACTGCGATCAGTACTCATCTGCGATCGCTAATATCGAACAGCTTGCCACGGCATGCAAAAACGCCGGCATCCCCATATTCCTCATCAGGCACGTTTACGAAGCGGACGGCTCGAACTGCGGCAGACTCTGTGACTTTGACCCACTCGGGTCGCTTGGGTTCCCAAAGGCGTGGAACCTCTGGAGGAGAGATTTGATCTTTTCGGAACTCGACGTGCCGCAGTCTATTCTCGATAATGCAACCTACTACGCGGAGAAATCTATCTACAGCTCGTTCACATTGCCGGTAGCGGCAGCTCTGAAATGGAAGAAAATCGATACCGTGATCATCACGGGTTTCATGACCCAGTACTGCTCCACGACTGCAACGCGCCACGGTCACGACCTCGGTTTCAAGATGATCTATGTCTCCGACGCCAATGACGGTCCGCAGGTCGAAGTACTTCTGGGCGGGCCCGATGAAAATGCCGCGATGAGCCTGTGGCTTGGCATACCGGTGGCTGACGTAACTTCCACCTCCGAGTTAATAACTCGCATCGGCGAGTAATCGTCGCTCATTGGGTGCCTGCATGTGCAAGCACCTTGGCCTCCCTCCTCGGCAGCACCACTTTCTGCAGAAGGGGCCTCGAAACCCGGGCCCCTTTTTATTTAGGCAATCTTCTCAAGATTCCCGGCCCTCACCCCCAGGAGCCTGATCTTCTTCTTGATTTCGACCCTTCCGAAACTTTCGAAAGCCGCTTTCCTGATCTCAGGGACCGACTCGGCGGGAGCGTCAAGTGTTTTGGCCCGCGTGATTGTCTTGAAATCACTGAACCGCACCTTGACCGTTACAGTGCGGCATTTGTAGCCGGAGTCTTTCAGATCATCCGCCACTCTGCAGGCCAGTGCCGCGAGATTTTTCGAAATATCCTGCCACGTGTCGATGTCCTCTTCGAACGTTATCTCCCTGCTCATGGATTTCGGTTCCCAGTGAGTGACTATGGGGCTTTCGTCTATTCCCCTCGACGCCTCATAGAGATAGGTTCCGTATGAATTGCCGAATTCCCCGATCAACCTGTCGAGGGGCAACGAAGCAAGTTCGCCGATTGTGTGAATCCCCATGCCCTTCAGATGCGCCTCTGTTTTAGGACCCACTCCCCAGAGCTTTCTCACCTGCAACGGCCATATTTTCGTTCCGATTTCTTCCTCATCAATGATGGTGAGACCATCGGGCTTCCGCATATCGGAGGCGATCTTGGCAAGAAGTTTGTTAGGAGCTATCCCTATTGAACACGTGAGGCCCGTTTTGTCCCGGACGGCTTTCTTGATTTCATGGGCGATCTCTTCAGGCGGCTTCGGAATGTCCGAAATATCGAGGAATGCTTCATCTATGCCGACGTCTTCCATGAGGGCGGTGATCTCCCTCAGGATTCCTTTGATGATCTCAGATGCCTTCGCGTATTCCTCATAATCTACGGGGAGAAATACTGCCTCGGGACAGAGTTTATAGGCGGTCCTTAAAGGCATAGCGGAATGTATTCCGAATTTTCTTGCTTCGTAGGAGGCGGTCGAAACGACTCCCCGCCTGGTGGGATCGCCGCTTCCTCCTATAACGATAGGCTTGCCGAGCAACTCGGGATGTCGCTTCTCCTCCACGGCGGCAAAAAAAGCGTCCATATCGATATGCAGTATTCGTCTCATTTATTTATTAATTCAGATCACGGTGTCAGAATATGTAGGCAACATGCTGGAAATCGAGTGTCGGATCGTTTCAAGCAGCAAAGAATTCAGATAGAACTCTCTGACCAATAATAATTCATGCACAGGCGGGTCAGACCTGCAAAAAGAAACCAAGGAACTATTTCTTCAGCAGTTCTATCTCAAAGGCAAGGATCCCGTGGGCCTGATCCACGTGCGGAGCAACTTCCATCATCTTTCTTATAGCCTCGTTCTTGTCCTTCGCCTCAGGCACTATCTTTTTGTATTTCTCATATGTAAACAGGTCATTCAGCCCGGCGTACGCCCGGATCCCCGTTACCTTAACCTTTGCCGACCTGTAATGAATGACGTCCCCCTTATTCACGTCCGCATAAGGCTGAACATTCTCCCGCACGTCGATGGTTTTCAATCCCTGCTGTATGGCCTTCTCCCATTCGGGCTTGATATCCAAGCGGAATGACGCGGTTCCCATGAGACCCCCTTTCTATACATCACTATATCACAAAAAGGTTCCTTGACGGCTGGGAGAACAGATATTACACTTTGTGTAGATGGCCAAGTTCCGCAACAGAAGAGAGGCCGGCAGCCTTCTTGCAAAAAAGCTGGCGCATTACAGGGGAGCGAAAAACCTTCTCGTTCTTGCTCTGCCGCGTGGCGGAGTCGTTACGGGCGATGAAATAGCCCGCGCACTCGATGCTCCCCTTGATGTACTGATAGTCAGGAAGATCGGGTTTCCGGGCCAGCCTGAACTGGCCGCCGGAGCCGTGTCGGAAACCGGCACGGTCGCTCTCAACCAATCCCTTATAGCGGAATACGGCGTCCCGGAGAAGTACATGCGTGATGAAATTTCCAGGCAG
>JBFLXP010000068.1:0-10807 GCA_040757315.1 Nitrospirota bacterium | reverse complement strand
GTTGTTTGAGTTCTATCTAAAAAAGGCAACGGACAGTCCTGAAATCGGCGTGTTCTTCAAAAGAGCAATAAAAATGTTCTTCCTGATAACACTGTTTCTAACGTTGCTGGTCCCCGTTGTGGTCGCGTTCCTGAAATTGAGATTTTCTCCGTCTTTGATCCTGTTCCTTTTGTGCATTTTTTCGATCTCTGCATTAGTTGTTTACAAAACAAAGTCCATCGGAATCAGAGACATTCCCGTCTACGTGACTCTTGTCACAGGACTCATTTTTCTCTCTTACACAGATCTCGATCTGCAGCGTGAATTGCGGAAAGACAACTATCCGAGGAAGATCGCCCATGAGATAAACTTGCTTCTGCCTGACGAAGCTCATACCGTTTACGAAATGGGATACAGAAGGTTCCTTGGAATAACGTGTTATCTCAACAAAGATGTGGTTCAGCTTGATCGATTCACCCAACTTCAATCTCTGATTGGAGGAAAGGAAAGGACATATTTCATTTTTGACACGGATTTCATGAATTCCAGAAACGATAAGGAGAAAAAGGCTCTTCTGCAGGAAATCCGATGGGAAAAGGTCTACTCCAAATATCTTGAAGAGAGCAGAGATGAAATTGTGGTGGGTGTTCTGAAAGGCAAATAATCGACGGGCTGGCCCGCATTATGTGTATATCAGGGGCGGGAATAGCAGATGCGGCATCATCGCTCATTCTCGGTCCGCTTTCAGCGGCCCTCCGAGGTATCCCGATAGGAATCGGGATAAAGCCGCTCCTATGCTGCACCTGCTATTCCCATGCGAAATATTCACGAATAATGTGGGCTAATATGTGAGTTTCCCCTCATAGAGGGCGGAAATGCGTTGGATCATCAAGGGAAGGGAGAAATCCCTTTTCACGCGGGCGCGTCCGGCACTTCCTAACTGATCACGCAGGCGGGGATCATCAATGAGATTAAACAGTCGCCGCGTGAATTCGTTCAAGTCAGAACATAAAAAACCCGTTTTGCCATGTATTACCGCGTCGCGGTTTCCTATGACATCGGTTGCTACCACCGGCTTGCCGACCGTCATCGCCTCCAATACGGCGATCGGCATTCCCTCCCAAAGAGAAGTGTGCAAATAAACGTCGACTTCAGCGGCAAGTTTTCTTAAAGCATCCTCCCGCGACAGCCACCCGGTTATCTCCACCGGAGAATCTTGAAGATCATCGATTTCTTCGCCGCCTCCTATCCAGAGGAAACGCACGAGTCCCGGCCTTGCGCGAGAGATATCTTTTGCTATCCCGCCAAAGAGGGCCGGCGCTCTCTGAGGAGTGATCCTTCCGTTTATGCCGATAGTCGTCTGTCTTTTTCCGTCCGCTTTATGCGGGGAAGGCGATCCGATCAATCTGTCAATTGCGTCGACATCGACGGCGTTATTGATTTTGACAGTTCTTGGCGCAAGGCTCTTGGCAACGTCAAACTCACCTTCCGAACACGCTATAACAGTTCCGCCGAATCGAGAAGCCGTCCTCTCAAACAAGCGATAGAAACTGCGCGCCTTCTTATCTATGTCCTGTCTTAGAAAAGAGAATCCATGCGGCGAGTAAAACACCCGGCGTACACCGCTGAACCGTGCCGCTATCCTTCCTAAAACACCGGCCTTCGAGGAATGCAGATGTACCACGTCGGGCTTTTCCTCAACGAGAATCCTCCAGAGGCGAAAAAGAGATGTGACATCCATGGCGGGATTGACTTTGCGGACCATGGGCAGGTGAATGAGTTGCACCGTCGAGTCGAACCGGTCTCGAAAATCGGATGGAGTCTCCGGACGCAGGCTGTAGACAATAGAAATGTCATACTCGCGGGGATCGAGGCCGTTGACTATTTGTGACAGTACCGTGAACGTCCCTGCGCCGAAACTCTCGGTTACATGGATGAGTTTTATTTTTTTTAAAGTCTCCGACACGTGGACCGGCCGAAAAAGAAACTTACAGAGTTGCGATTTTTTGCTATTTATTCAGTCTATTCAAATAGATCTTCATTCTCTCTACGACATTATAAGGCACAAGAAATAATAATATATTTCTGAGCAGCCCGTAAAAGCAATAGATATCCCATTCCCAATTCCGCGCTATTATCGCTATTCTGTTTCTGAGCTGAGTTCTTCTTTTTGACAAAGAAATGCCGGACGGGTTGACTTCGCATGTCAGCAAAACCCTGTTGATGTTCGCGGTCCTGAGATTCTTTACAAAGCGGAAAAAATAAGCGTAATCTTCAGCATATTTAACATCCGTCGGGTAGTAGCCCACTCTTTCAACAGCCGACATCCTGAACATAACAGACGGATGGATGAACATATTATTTATAAACATTTTCCTTTTTATTTTTTCGTGATCCACTGGATATTTGACCGTGAACAATTCCTTTCCGCATGTATCGACAAAAGAGACCCATGAGCCCGCAAGATAAATGCCTGCATTCCTATCCAAGAATTCTCTTTGAATTTTGAACCTTTCGGGATGACACACATCTCCGCAATCCAATCTGGCCAGGTATTCGTATTCCCCATGTTTTTCTATAAGTTTGAGGCCCTCGTTCAGGGCATGCTCTATTCCCCTGTTTCTCTCGGCGCCGATCACGGAAAGATCATTTATATGCCTGAATTTACATTTCAGATCTCTTAAATCGGGTTTTATCTTGCTGCCGTCATCGACTACAACAACGTCGACGGGTTCCAGATCTGAAATGCTGCTTAGAGACTTTTCCAATCCGCCGATATTGTTGTAATGAGGTATGAGGACTGCTACCTTAATCATCTTTGCCGGAATATATAGCAAGTACCCTGTGAGTATAGATTTTGAAAAAGAGCGAACTCGGAAGCAATACATACAATAACAACCAAATTGCCTCTTTCAGTATATTAAAGGCGAAAACGAGAGGACTGACCCGGTGGCCTAACGATTTCCATGCCATCAATTTCAGGTTGATCGTAGAGACTCCGCACCTCAGCTTGTGAGTGATAGTCACCTTGTGAGGGTCAATAATTCGGTATTTCAGGAGAGGCGTCTGGAGGTTGTACAGTTTGAGACCGGATTTAACCATTTCTATCCATAAGAGGTAGTCTTCCGCGTGCAGAATGTTTTTGTACTTGCCGACCGTCTCGAAAACCTCTCTTCTCAACATAACCGTCGGATGAACCAACTGATTGCCGAGCACCAATCTCTCTGCAATTTCCTCGGGTTTTTCAGCAAGTCTTCTTATCCCTATCGTGTGTCCTTTTTCATCTATGAGGATGACATTGCAGGCAACAAGAGAAATATCAGAATGTTCTTCAAGAAACCTGACCTGAATTTCAAGCCTGTCCGGCAACGCTATATCATCATGATCCATTCTCGCTATATATTTTCCCTTTGACGCATCAATAGCCCTGTTCAGACTCTCAACAACGCCGAGATTACGCTCATTGAAAAGTGGTTTTATTCTTGAATCTTCCCCGGCAAACTTTTCAATAATATTTTTCGTATTATCAGTAGAGCCGTCGTCAACGATTATGAGTTCGAAGTCATGGAAGGTCTGGGACAGAATGCTGGTGACAGCCTCAAGAAGGTACTTTTCAGCATTATATGCTGGAAATATTACACTCACTTCAGGATTGCTCAACTATTTCCCGCCACCTTGTTGATATTTCAAATTCTTCAATTTTCTTAAGAAGATATGTAGAATCTTCAGCTTTATTACAACTTTCTTCATGAGCGTTCTCGGTTATTTCATAGAATTCGTATTCATAAGACCTGTCAGTTTTGTATTTCTTGATTATCTTGTGCCTGTCCTGTATCAGAGCAAGCATTGAGTAGTCATAGGGGAAGAAAGCGACGTCGTAGTCAGGATTCTGATATTTCAGTGATTTAAAAAAATATTCTCTGCTGAGATAATACTGCGCGAACGCAGATTCACGTCTGTCTTTACCTACCAGAGATATCGAAGTATCCGGTGACGGATATTCCAACCCTGTTACATCCAGTGTCGTTGCAAAAATATCATTCAGTTGCACGACGCTGTCGTTTACCGACGGGGCCGGAAACCCGTAGGGATATTTGATGATTAATGGAACGTGCAGGACCTCATTGTAGAGGGAAAAAACGTGTGTAAAATGTCCTTTTTCTCCAACATGTTCACCATGATCGCCAGTAATTATGAGCATTGTACTATCAAGGATTTTTTTCTTCTGCAATTCGGTGACAATGTTTTCGATGAAATTGTCGAGAAAAAGCAGAGCTTCTTCATAGAGTGACTTTAAATATTCGAATTCTTCCGCGGTGATATCTATTCTTTGAGAATAATATGCCATGTCGTATCTTTGAGCCAAGAATAATTTCTTTTCCATTGCCGAGTTGTCCCTCACAAATTTGTTCCTGTAATCGACCGGAGGGTTATAAACGGTGTGGGTTTCCATAAGGTTTATGAATAGAAAGAAAGGATAGTGTGAGTTTCTGATGACATTTATGCCATTTGTCATCGCTTTCCTGGTAGCAAAAAAAGATTTTTCCATAACTCTGTTCATATAATAACTGTTGATTTTTGCCTTTATAAGCGGAATAGTTTTCCCGGCCCATAATGAATCTTTGAAAAATACCTTTATCTGTCTGTGCCACGGGACATCGAGCGTCGCCCTTATCCTTTCAACTTCCGCGTCATCATAAGGTAGAGCTACGTTGCTGAACCACTCAAACCCTCTGCCGAAACCGGAAGTCCTGTTTATCAGAGCATTGCATGATATCCCCAATGTCCTGTATCCGGCGGCCGATAATATTTCGGGTATCGTATAAAAATTTCTGCTCAATTGTAAGTTAAAATAATCAAAAACGCCGTGTTGACTGGGATAGAGACCCGTAAACAGGGAGGCATGTGATGGAGATGTCCAAGGAGACGGAGCATAGCATCTTCGATAGACGACGCATTCCTTTGAGAAGTCATCCAAAAAAGGAGTAGTTTTTCGGCTATTCCCATAAACAGAAAAACTTCTTGCCCGTGCCGTGTCAAGTGTTATTAAAATGATATTTAGATTTTCCGGGTTTTTCATTTCCTGCGGATCAGAAACAGAAATTGCTAACTATTCGCGCCCAACCGCTTTCTTCCGATAGTCTATCAAGAAGTTTGTAGAATTTTTCATACTCTTTGTTATCGTCTGAAAGCTGATGATTTTCATAAAAGTCTTTATTCAGGTCGTAGATTTCTCTGCCTCCGTCCGAATATTTGATTATCTTTAGAAGGGTGTCGGTAATCAAAGCAATTTTTGACTTCTTAAAAGAGGCATCATTAATATCAAAATGAGGATTTCGGCGCTTTAATCCCATCAATGTCAGAGAGTCTCGAGGGTGGAAACCCTGAAGCAATGCGTAATTTCTCTGGCTGCTACCGATAAGACTTAAAGACGAGTCAGGAGCGGGGAGGGATGAATTCAATACATCAAGAACAGTTGCATAAATGTCGTTGATCTGACAGAGACGGTAGTTTTCCCGTGAGTTATTGATATCGTATGGATATTTGACAATGAGGGGAATATGGAAAAGTTCATTATAAATTGAAAAAGAATGTCCGAAGTGTCCTTTTTCGCCAAAATGTTCTCCGTGGTCAGAAGCTATAATGAGAAGAGTGTTGTCAAGAGAGCCGGATCTTACCAGGAAATCGTATATCCCCCCGATAACTGAGTCAAGAAAGAGTATTTCCCCCTCGTAAAGCGCATGCATATATTCTGATTCGTCCGGAGACGGTGTCCATTTTTTGGCGTAGTAATCAAGATTGTTAAACTTCCATATCCTTTTCTCAATATCAAGGTTTTTCTCAGCAAACTTATACCTATATGGTGCAGGAGGGTTGTATTTGCCATGACACTGAATAAAGTTTACAAATAGGAACCACGGCGTTTTATCATTGCGGCGGCTATTCAGAAACTTCAATATCTTTTTCCTCGCCCTAAGCGTAAGAGGGACAGAGTCTTCCAATGCCTTATCCGGATTATCCAGCCAGTTGAGCACCGCTTTAAAGATATCCTCAAGGCGCCTTTCTTTGAAAGCATAACGGATCAAGTCGATTACTTGTTCTGTCCTCTTCTTGCCGGCCACCATTCTTGTCACATTTTCCGCGCCCATATCATCGAATCTTATAACAAGGTTTTTTGTCACATCAAAACCAAAATCATAATTGAATTTTTTTGAAAGGAAGGGATTGCTTGATATACATTCGGTAAAATACCCATGTTTCTTAAGAACCCAGGGGAGAAGAGCAAGCTGCGTGTTCAATGCCATATGGGTATCGCCATAGGAACCATGCTCAGAGGGATAGAGACCTGAAAAAAGGGACGCATGCGATGGGGTTGTCCAGTGGGCCGTGGTGAAACACCGTCTATACACTGTAGCTTCCTCAGCTATCCGTTCGAGGTTGGGAGTTGTTCTATTCCTGTGACCGTATAGGGACATGCTTTTTGCCCTTGCCGTATCCATTATTATCAGCAGAATATTAGGCTTTCTCTCTCTCATTTGAGCAGGATCTCTCCACCTATTCTTCGTATTTCCTTCAATGCTTCTTCGGTGATACCTCTCAAAACATGTTCGTATCTTCTATCGGAATAAAGATCATTGTTCTCGTAGAAGTCGTTGTTAAGGTCATACAATTCCATTCTATCATCACTTCTTATTATCAATTTCCACAGATCATCCCTTGTATATGCCGTCTGGGACATTCTAAGATCATAGGCGTCCCAATCGAATTTCGGGTTCTCTTTCAGAAGCCGCTCTCTTTCGAAATCTTCTTCGAAAAAGTATTGGGTGAGAGAATATTTTCTCTTCCCGGACAGCAATGAGAAGGAACTGTCCGGAACAGGCAACTGACTATCAACAAGTTCTGTAATAGTGGCGTACAGGTCATTCAATTGACAGAGGCGGCCATTTTCCCCCTTTATCCCCATCCGATCAGGATATCTGATAACAAGCGGTATATGAATGAGACTATTTTGGACAGACGATTGCATGTGACCCATTCTGCCTTTTTCGCCGAATTGCTCGCCGTGGTCGCTAGTGATAATCAATACCGTGTTGTCGAGCTTTCCCGACATTTTTAACTCTCCATAAAGCTTTCCGAGGATCGAGTCGGTAAAGAGCATCTCGGCATCATAGAGTCCTGTAAGGTATTCGATGTCCCTTTCTGAAAAATGCATTCTGCCAGAATAGTAGCTTTGATATCCGACCAAATTTCTAAAACGGCGGTCAAGTTCACCGACTCTGTTGACGAATTTATATCTGAACGGCTCGGGTGGATTGTAGGCCAGATGAGTCTGCATTATATTCACAAAAATGAAATATGGTTCAGCGCTGGACTTTATGGTCCTTTTTATGAGACTTACTGCTCTTTTCGTCGACGGAGTGGTATTCTGAAAAGTCGGAACAAAATAATGGCTGCTCAGCAACGCTTTCAGAAACGAAATAGGATTCCCGCCCTTCAGGAAAAATAAAGGGACTTTCGATATTTTTCTTCCAAAAGGCACGCCTCGGAAAAAAGCCATCGCTTTATCAGTATCCTCGCCCTGGTAGGGTCTCATAATATTAAAAAATCTGCCGCAATCTCGCAAATAGCCGGTAGAGGGATCTATGATTGAATTAGCTGAGATGCCGCATATATTATACTTCCGCAGGCACAAGATATCGGAAATTGAATAGAGAAATGGATAAAGATATTTCTTGGTGTGATAAAAAGCTCCATGCTCTGTCGGGTAAAGCCCCGTGAAGAGACTCGCGTGGGAAGGCACAGTCCACGTACCGGGCGAAAAGCACTTCGTATAGACAACAGATTCTTCCGCGATCCTCTCAAGTTCGGGTGTTGTATCCCTGTGATATCCGTAGAGGGACATGTGTTTGGCTGCGGCGGTATCGAGGACGATGAGTACTATGTTAGGAGAATTTTCCATGATCAGAAAACGCTCTTGAAAACAATCTTTCTTGTCATTAGCAGGTAGGTTACGGAGAAGACCAACAATGCAAGTAATGTGCTGCCAAAAGACACCTTTACAAGCATCATAACGAAGATAGCTGCAATGGTTGCTGCAAGCAAATCCTTAACGTTGAGCGTATACGACCTGATTCCGAGTAATCTGCGCATGCTTATCGCATTCCATATATTCATTATGATGATTGCGGCAGTAAAGACAGATGCTGCTCCGATGAGACCGTACTCCTTCGTAAAAAAATAATATAGTCCAATCGATGACATTAAGACAATTGCCCTTGCTTTCACGATGTATCTCTGGTTATCTGTCATTCTGAGGACAAGCCCAACCGTTCCCATAAAAGAATTGAATAGATAACCTACGGATAAAATGATGAGAGCATAATTGCCGTCACCAAAATCTTTGCCGAAAAAAGAGAGAATATAGCGGGGAAACAACGTAACAATAATGAATACAGGCAGCGATACAGACAGAATCCATCTGCTGTTTTCGACGAGAACGTCCTGGAGGCGAGACATCTGAGAAGAGGTATGATATTTTACTATGGCTGGAGGCAGCACGTCGTTGACCGACTGAATCGGAAGCGAGATCAGAATAGCTATACTGGAAACCACTCTGAATATGCCTACGTCTTGAGATGCCATACAGATACCAATAATATAGATACCTATCCAATTCTGAAGTCCGTTGATGACACTTAGGGAAAAAAATTCACCGGAATCACGCATTACTTCTTTAAGGGGGGGGAATTTTCCGGCAATTGATATTTTTATATATTTCGCGACGAGCAAAAAACTGAGGGATGCCGCTGCCAGCGAGGAAAGAAGGTACGCAATGGAGGCTCCCGTAACTCGTTTGCCAAGGTAGAATAGCAGGAGAAACAGAATAATGCCGCAGAAAGGAACCACAACGTTTTGCAAAAACACGGCTCTTTCGCCGAGTCCGATACCTCTTAGCGCGCCGTTAAAGATATTGAATAAAGAAAATGCAATGACTGAGCCGGCGATGAGTATCAAAGGCGTATAGAGTTCAGGTTTATGAAAGACACTGTTGGATATGAAACCGGCTCCCAGGATGACGAACGAACATATCACGAGACCTGAAGCAACTACAAAAAAAGATACCATGATCAGGAGTCCGTTTATTCTTTCTGATTCCTGTGAGATCCTGTATTTGGCAATCAATCTGACCGTCGGATTCTCGAAACCGAAACCTGAAATTAGAGTTCCCATTGACGCTACGGAAAGTGCAAGAGTATAAAGTCCCATATCCGTTGCGCCGAGAAGCTTTGCCAGCAGGAGCGTATAGAGAAATTTCAACCCAACGCCTGCCCCCCTGCTCGCCAGTGCGAGGAAGGATTGGGATTTCGGGTTAGAAGTACCCAAGAGTCTTCAGCCTGTTTATTATCTCTTCCTTATTTTCTTCAGAAGGTTCGTTTCTTCTCAGCCACGGCCTGAGACAGGGTTCGCAGCTTATGAATCTGAATCCTTTTCGGTAAAGGGAGCAGAATGGCAGACTTTTTTGCCTAATATACTTCCAGAAATCCAATTCTTCAAAATGGGCTACAGGATTCACAACGGAGATGAACCCGGAAATTCCCTCAAACCCGCTGTCTCTCGGATCAAAAATCAGAGCTTTCCATCCGTGCTCGCCGATTGACTCACGGAGACTTTCAACCTTAAATTTCTTGCAGCATTCCTCTTCATGCCCCGTAATATCATCCGGCGATAGGGTTCCGTGCCTCTTGACGACTTCTATTGAGAAATTCCACTCTTTCTGAATTTTATCTCTATACTCATACAACTCTTCCGTCTCCAAGCCGGTGTCGATGTGAACTACCGGATACGGAACTCTTCCATCATACATATCTCTGACTAAATCAAGGATCACCGTGGTTTCTTTGGAACCCGTGAAAAGAATTGCCGCAGAATTTGCTGGCTTATCATTTTGTTTGCGCAGAATGTTTTTTGCTTCCACGATTTTGTTTTCCAAGCCGCCGTCGTGAAAATCCATTTAGCTTAATACCCCCAAGCTTTCAGAAGCATATTCTCGTCAGTACGAACCTTCCCCTTTTACAACAACCTTGACAGTCTTGAGAAGTATAACAATATCAAGCCAGAGATTCCAATTTCTGACGTACCATGAGTCAAGCGCGGTTCTGGTCTCGTAACTCGCATTATTCCTTCCGGATACCTGCCACAGGCCTGTAATCCCGGGGGGGACCGATAAATAAAGCTCTGCCGAATCACCATAATATTTATCTATCTCTTCCTGGGTTACCGGCCTCGGTCCGACAAGACTCATCTCCCCTCGCAGAACGTTTATCAATTGGGGAAGTTCATCAAGGGAGGTCCTTCTGAGAAATCTTCCGATCGCAGTAATTCTCGGGTCATTTTTTATTTTCCAGTTTTGCTCCCATTCCGAGCGCATGTATTGGTCCGTCTTAAGAAGCTCCTTCAATTTCTGTTCGGCGTCTTCGATCATTGTCCTGAATTTATAACATCTGAAAGGTCGTCCTTTCTTGCCGATTCTATACTGGGAAAAAATTGCGGAACTCGGAGAACCAAGCTTGATGAACAGGGATATTAGAGCCATGGGTACAGACAGAACAAACAATAGCAAAGTGGCCACTGCGAAATCAAAACACCTTTTGATGAATATATTAAGCGGACGTGCCAGATTGTTCCGGATCTCAAGAGCAACCGCCTGTTCCCGGAAAAAGTGCCGGAGCTTCGTCCCGAGAACAGCTATCCCGGCGATATCCGGTATGAACATTATGTTCGTCGCTCTGTGGTGAAGTCTGTTCAAGAGAATTGTCAGTCTTTCTTT
>JBFLXP010000067.1:0-11194 GCA_040757315.1 Nitrospirota bacterium | reverse complement strand
AGAATTTTCTGTACGCTCCTTCTCTTGGAACTTCCTCCTGGATCAATATCTTTCCCAGGGGGCAACCTGATTTGTTTTCAATATATTTATCTATCAGATCGTAGAAATATTGAAAGGACCCAAAAATTAATGTTTCCAGCTTGACAAGGAACCGCAGCCTGTCATTAGCGATCTCTGAATCCTCCAACAATGTGGCAACTGCGCTGAGGACAATTTTATTTTGTCTTGTTCTAAATCCTTCTTGAAAGTAATGCAGAGCATCACTTGGGGTTTTTTCTTCTTTTGCAACAAAATAAAGATCAATCAGCGTCTTGACCACGGATCGCTTATATTCCATTAAGACGTAAAAAGAGCTCCATTTTGGGTGCAGCTCCTAAGATATCTCCGAATTTCTTCTTTAATTAGGCTGTGGCCAAATAACATTTGTCTGGGGACAGAGGTTTCGAGGAAACAATCTCCGTTAGGTTGGTTATTCGTTTTCATCGTTTTCGTCTATTGACGCAGATGGATAGATGTCTATAAAGTTACGATGAAGTGTTCTCAGCGCACCGGTTAAATTCAACGTACCGCTCTCGGTTTGTTTGACTACTTGTTCCAAGATATGAACCTGCCCAGCGGCAAGATCACGCCATCTTTTGGCTCTAACTGTTTCCTCCAGAGCACTTAAAAAAAGAACTTTCTCTTTAGGCAAAGCATCTGCAACTTCCCAAACTCGATGTAGTTTCTCTCTAAACCACTGCATAAACTTTGCGCCTTCTGGATTTTGTAAATTCGCTTTTAATTGCTCAAGTAACGATGGAATTTCCTTCATATTGCGTTGAAACACTAACTCTGCGTATTGCCTACTGGGCTTCTCAGCGTATTTAGCAGCCGTTACATCAATAACCTGCGATGCACCGTTACCCTTTTCTACTATTTGGGATGTTGGACCCTTATAAAGAAATTCGGAATATATATCTTCTTTCTCTTGGAGTGGTTCTTTAAGAGACGCCAGATAAGGTTTAAAGACAGTTCCGGAATCTGCAAAATCTTTGAGAGGACTAACTCGAGCAGTTGCGTTTAATTGAATTTGAGGAACCATTGTTCACCTCCAAATATATTCGTTTACTCCGTTATTAATGGAAGTTATAAGGCGCATCGCTCTATCCAAAAAATTTTCGCGCATATCCGAGTCCGGATTCTCAACATAGCAGTCACAATCGATGAAGAACGCCACATCAGGATATTTGATTGGTTTGGGTTCCTGACCCGGATCAAGATTTAAATTAGCTGGTTGATACCAACGTCCTATTTCTTCTTTTGCTACAGGGCCACATATCAGATGGATCTTAAAACGTTCTCTTTCACTTACGACGTTGTACTGATAATCGTCTGCTTGGTTACCAACAATCTGTAGGAGTTCTTTTTCATGAGATAAAAACTTTCCCTCAGTAATCTTTGTTAACTCACTAAAATGCATCTCCACGGGAATCATACTTTGGGTCCGAAGGCCGAATCTGAGATATTTCTCAATTTTGACTCTTTTAGTGTACTCTTTAAAAGCACGTTCAAAGTCGCTCCGGAATTCATCATAGGAATCTGGTATGTCAAATTCTAAAGCTAACCGGTTATGGTCAATAGCTAAGACACTTCGGTTTTGAAAATTATTGAGATTTACTCTGAGACCATCATGGCTCCAGTGCTTGTAATCTTTAAACAATGCATGACCTATTTGGTTCTTTACATCGTAAAACAGGAGAATTGGCTTAAATCTGTATTCACACAGTAACTTGTAAGTTTTTACAGTTGCTTCCATAACAGTCTCGGAGGTATCGACCCTAAATAAATCTCCTAATAGATGACCTATCAAGCATTTTGGAATGGGTACTAAGAACCAAAAAATCTTCGATCATACTATTAACTAATTGAAATCATTAGTTGTTTTTGTTTTTCTTCTAATTTTACATTAAATTTATATAATAATTATTTAGTCGTTGTCAAACTTTCTTAGATACCGATGGTTATTTAGCTCCTAGCTTATCCCACGCTTCCAATACTAGGCGGCGGGTGCGGTATTCGCCGTACTGCTTCTCCTCCTTTTCCTTAAGGATGCAGAAGGTTTCGCCGGAGAAACCTGAAATCTCTAAAGTGTATAGTATAGCCTCGAGCGCCACTCCCTAACGAACGATCTATTTCCGCACAACTTTTTGTCATCTGTACCTTGCTGTTATCCTCTCGTGGCATTCTCTGCAGGCAACCTTAAGATTTTCTGGACGATCATCGTTCGGGTTTTGATTCTGGTGGTGAACTTCTCCATAGGCCGAATTTAATTTCTTGCCGCAGTAGTAGCATACCCATCCTCTTCTCTGCATAAGATTAAACTTTTCGGATGATGATAGCATCGTGGGCTCCTTTCAGTTCTATTCCCGTTTAAAAAAACTGGTAGTGTGTTAGTTTGAATAATAAGTTAGGTTTCGCAATCTACATTCCCCCAATGAAACAAAAGCCAACGTTTTTTATTGATGGCAACAGGTATTGGATAAAATGTGGAATGTAGTTTTGATCCCAGGCGCCTCATTTAATCTCCTCTGATTTTTCCGCACCGTCTGGCCTACGATTTAGCAGAATTCAATGAGCTTTTATCCTTATCTGTCCCATCGATATGGGAAATAATTTGCCCCAACTTTCTGAGAATATCGTTGATCTGAGATCGCCCAGAAAGGAATACCAAAGGATGATCACCCAATCCTGTTTCCCGAATCTCATCACAGATACTTTTAATCTTTTGAAGGTGTATTCTGTAGCCCCTGTTTCCGCTTTATTCATAGTCAATCCAAAAGACTCCTCTGCCTTTCCTAACTCTATCTAAGTAGTAACCATCCATGCTTTTGTTCTTCTTGCGAATAAGCCTCTTAGCGAATTTTCTCTCTAATGCCTCGATGAATTGTTCCCTGACCATCTAAGCCCCCCATGTCGCCTTTGCTCTGAATATAGGTTTCAGAAAACAGACAACTTCTACACCCTCGCATACACGCTCCGGCCTTCTCCGTAGTAACTCTCAAAGATATGCTGATAGACGGCGTTGCATTTCTGAGTGTAAATTTCCCGAGTGAACACCCGGGGCAGTTCATCCAGTTTATCCTCGACAGTCACACGGACAGCTGCCCTTGTCGCCTGTGTCTTGCGCTTGCGCCAGTCGAGCACCAACTTTTCCCGCTTCAGCGTCTCCAACAACTCACGGGCGATGCTTTTAACTTGCCCCGCTTCCTTCTTGGTGAGTTTCATCTCAGGCTTGGTGATAAGGTCAAAGACCGCCAATTCTTCCTCGGACAGCCCCTCCGAACCCCCCCGCTTCTCCTCTTCTTGAAGTTCGTTTACAAATTTGAGTAGTCGCTCAAAGAACTCATCCAAGTTCGCCGCACCTTGATTGTATTCATCGATCATCTGTTGGAATTTCTCCAAGTAGTCCACCCGGGTCTTATTCAATCGCACCATCTTCTCCAAAGCGGCATTGATCGCAGCCCGGAGTTTTTCGATCTCCATGCGCCTCCGTTCTTTGGCGAACTCCTTTTTGAGAGCCTTAAAATCAATCTTGCTGAGGTCAATCATTTTTTTCTTCACGTAGGGGATCACCGGCTCTCGGATGATATATCCCTTGGCCGTGATGCTCTCATCCAGAAGATCCTCAACCTTCTCCATGACCTCAGAAACGTCACCCCCTGGCTGGAGGGCCTCTATTTTTAGTTGAATGGCCCGGAACAGGGCGCAGACAGGAACAAACTCATTGCCTTTGGGGTCTGGGAGTATTGCTTTATAGATACGGTTTACAGTATTGGAGAGGTTGATGAAACGCTTTTTGGCGGTGTCGTTGACCAAAATCTTATCAACAGCCTCATCAGTAACTTCACCCGATCGAATCCTTTTGCTACAATAATTGGTTCCACCTTGACACCCACTTCTTTGAGAAACTGGACGGTCTGCTCAATGGCGGTTTTGAGCATGGCGACAAGTTCTTCCTTCGCTTTGACCGGTTCTTCTCCGGGTTTCACCCCTCCGCCGGAGCCTGACCCATAGATCGCCAACGCCCTCTGAAGGTTACGGAAAACGCCCACGTAATCCACGATGAGTCCGTTCACCTTGTCCTTAAAGACCCGGTTGGCCCTGGCGATGGTCTGCATCAATGTGTGGTTTCTCATTGGCTTATCAAGATAAATGGCGGAACAGGAGGGGACATCAAAACCGGTCATCCACATGGCGCAGACAAAAACGAGCCGGAACAAGTCATCAGGGTTTTTGAACTTGGTATCCAAATCCTCCTTAACCATGCGTTGGCGGTGTGGGAGAATGTTCACGCCCTTCTTTTTCATCTCGGCGATTTCATTCTGTGAGGAAGAAACCACGACCGCCATGTCCGTTTCCTGCATATAGGAAATCTTCTTCTCAACGTCCTCTCGTTCCGGCCCCGACAACTTGCTTATCTTTTTCATGAGCCGGTCTATTTTCTGCTTCCAGTATTTCCGCACCTTGTCATACATCTTCACGGCGGTGGCTTTATCAATGCTCACTACCATGCCCTTACCGGGTTGTCCCCGCTCGGTAAAGTGTTCAACGATGTCCTCGGCGATCTTTTCCAAGCGATCATCCCGGGTGATGAGATGATATTCCCGAGAAAATTCTCTCTCCAACTTCTTCTCTTGATCCTCGTCAAGCTCAGCCTCCTCTAACAGCCGATCCATTCCTTCCTTAAAGGCCATCTCGTCTTTTAGTTGAAGTTCAGGGATACGGTTTTCATAGTAGAGCGGCACCGTGGCTCCATCATCCACGGACTGCTTGAAGTTGTAGATGGAAACATAATCACCAAAGACTTCCCGGGTTTTTTCCTCTCCTATGATAAGTGGCGTTCCAGTAAAGGCAAGGAAGGACGCTTTCGGAAGGGCGTTTCTCATGTTCAGGGCAAGGGTGTCGTATTGGCTCCGGTGGGCCTCGTCTGTGATGACGATGATGTCGTCCCTTTGCGATAGGACAGGATGGGGACTGCCATCCTCGGTGCGAAATTTGTGGATCAAAGTGAAAACGAAACGGTGATCCTCGGTGAGGAGACGCCGGAGGTCTTTTGAGCTTTCGGCTTGACAATGTCCTTCCGTGATCACTCCGGCATTTGCAAAGGTCTTGTAAATCTGGTCGTCTAATTCTTGCCGATCGGTGACGACGACGAATGTCCAGTTGCCCGGCACTTTCCTTAAGACCTTTTGGGAAAAGAAAACCATGGAGATGGACTTGCCGCTTCCCTGCGTATGCCAGAACACGCCCAAACGTCCCTTTCGGTTCTTGATTTCCCGGAGGGCCGCCATCGCATTTTCCACCCCAAGATATTGGTGGTTCTTGGGCACAACCTTAACGACGCCGCCACGGACTTCCATGAACAGGAGGAAATTCTCTAAGATGTCCAGAAACCGGATTGGCTCGCACGTCCCCCGGAGAACGGTTTCAAGGGAGATGACCCCTTCTTCCCCCTCACTATTGATCTTTTTCCAGTCATTGAAGTGGCCCCAATCGGATGTGATGCTCTCAACCTTAGCTTCGCTTCCATTGGAGAGGATGATGAAGGCGTTGAACCAGAAGAATTGTGGGATGGTGTCCTTGTAGTCTGTCAGATTTCCGGTGAACGCTGTTTGAATCTGTTTATGGGCTGCCTTGAGTTCTACAAAAAGGAGCGGTATGCCGTTGACAAATCCCACGAGGTCGGCCCGTCTCTTATACATCTCCCCTACAACCCAAAACTGTGAAACCAAGAGAAAATCATTGTTGGCGTGATTATCAAAATCTATCAACCTTACAGTCTCAACCTTTTCTCCATCCCCTTCCGGGTCGGGAAGATGAACTTTGACGCCATTCCGTAAAAGTTGATAAATCTCCCGGTTAGCGGCAGGCATACTGAGCCGAGAACGGTCACGGCTCAATTCCTCAAACACAAGATTATATGCTTCGGGAGAGAGGTCGGGGTTCAGGCGCTTGATAGCAATACGAAGGCGAGATTGGAGGATAATTTCGGATTGATTGTCCCAGCCAAGCGTGCCGGAGGGGCCAAGAATTTCATGCAGGGCATTTATGTGTTTCCAACCAAGTTCTTTCAACAGTTCGATGGCGGGCTGCTCGATGAGTTCTTGCTCGGAATATGAAGAGCCATCTTTTGGTGTCATGCGTTGGCCTCGGGGGTAGTGATTTCCAGTTCCGATACGTCCAGTTCGCCGGAGATAAGTTTGGGGAGGAGGAGGTCACGGGTGCGGCGGAGATTTGAGTTTCTGACAAACGTATTTTTCACCAGTTGCATCATAGGCCAAACAACATCATAAAATCTCCGAATCACTTCCCTCTTGGGTATCAACACCTTCATCTGTTGGAAAACATCCCACTTGATTACTGGCATTTTTGTCCCAGTGCTATATTGATCAGCCCAACGGACTGTGTCCTCCATAGATAGTAATACTGCTAAAAACGGTTTGAGTATTTCATCTCGGCTTCTAAACACAAAGACTGATACATTTGTCACTCCGTTAGTCGGTGCGAGGACCACCTTATGAAGATACGGCCTGATTGCGCCAAACAAGACATCATCAGACGTAAAGATTATTCGCGAGGTAGACAATTCTTTGGGGCTGCCGACTCCCGAGGGCAGTAATGTTTTTTGCGGTATCCGTGCGAGATCAATTAGCGGGAGAGAAGTATGCAGTTCCTCACGGTATGGTTCTTTAATGAGAGTGCAAAGCGAACTAAGCTCAGACACCTCCCACCCCTCGGGTATTTTTCCCAAGGGCGAGTCCACCATCTTGACTTTCTGGTGGCCGGGGAAGCGGAACTTGGCGAACCACTCCCGATAGAGGTTTTGGGCCATCTCCTCCAATATCTTGATGCGCCGGAGATTATTCTCAATCAGGTCATCGTAAGTGGAGAGGATGGCGGCGATTCTCTCATAGTTTCTATGGATCGGGATGGAAAACCCTTCAATATCATCTTTACGTAAATTTGGGAATGTTCCACCACCAGCCAAATTCAATAGGGCGGGAAGGTTTGCTTCCAAACAATATCGAATATATTTCGTCAAGAGTATAGTATCTCCCCGTATTGCACATACCCCTCTACCAAGAGAATATCTTTGGTCAGCCCAATTCATTCTTCCTGTGGTTGAGCCTCGCACACAGAAAAGAAGATCCCCTTCAAGACACTCCTTCTTGGAGTTTGTGGTGAATAATGTGCACCGGGGGTAAGTTGGGCCAAACTCTGTGGGGCCGTTCAGCAAAGGAAGCCCTTCTCCTTCTCGATTGTAGGTTTCTCCCTCGGGGGATTGCCCCATATTGACAATGGCGACTTCCCTGATTCTTTTCTCCGCTGCCATACGCTTACTGTTCCAACAACTTTTGACAGTTTTCCGATATTCTCTCCTCCAATTCTCTTGCCTCAACGTTCAGAGTTTCCAATTCCTCGTTCAGTTCTTCCAAACGTTCTTTGAAATCAAAGTCATCTGCCTCTCCCTCCGCCACTCCCACATAGCGGCCCGGGTTTAGGCTCCATCCCTGCGCTTCAATCTCCTTCAAGGTTGCCACTTTGCAGAGGCCGGCAACATCTGCATACTTTCCCCTCGGAAATTTATCACCCATCAATTTGGAACTTGCATGATGACTCTCAGGCATCTCCCCTCGGTAAAGCCGGACGATATTTGCAAGGAACTCAATCTGCTCAGGTGTGAACTCACGATGGGCTCGGTCAATCTGGTTATAGATATGCCGGGCATCGAGGAACAGCACCTTATCCTCTCTGTCCGTTCCCTTCTTTCCCCGGTCGAGAAACCAGAGCATACATGGGAGGGTGACGGTGTAGAACATATTCGGCCCTACTGCCACCATCACGTCTATCGATCGGTCTTGGATGAGTTTCTTGCGAATTTCCAATTCCGAAGCCCGGGCGTCCGCTGCCGAGTTCGCCATGACGAAACCGGCCCTGCCATTCTTGCTCAAGGCGCTGTAAAAAATCTGTATCCAGAGATAATTGGCGTTATCGATCTTCGGCAGGCCAAAAGGGAATCGAGGGTCGTCTTTGAGGCGGTCTTTGTCCACCCGGTCAACATTGAAAGGAGGATTGGCGAGCACAAAGTCAAACTTTCCGGGGCTGTTGTGTAGATATTCATAGTAGGTGTTTCCCTGCCGAATATCTCCACCCAGTCCGTGGACGGCGAGGTTCATCTTGTTTAGCTTAACAGTTTCTGCCACCCGCTCCTGCCCGTAGATATGTATTTCATCCATAGGATTCTTCTTATGCTCCTCTACGAAATGGGCACTCTGAACAAACATACCACCCGATCCGCAGGCAGGGTCGAAGATTCGTCCATGAAAAGGCTCCAATATCTCCACGATGAGTTTGACGATCGCTGTCGGGGTGAAGAACTCGCCTCCCTTCTGACCTTCGGCCATAGCGAACTTGCCGAGGAAATATTCGTAGATTTTCCCGAAGGCATCTCCCTCAATGTCCATAGGGATGGAAGCCATGATTTTTAAGAGTTCTACTAATGCGGGATTTTCCAATCGGTTGTAAGTCTTGGGAAGGACATCCTTGAGATCAGGATTCTCTGCCTCGATGGCCCGCATGGCGTCATTGATAGCCTGCCCGATATTGGCCCCTTCAGGTTTCTGAAGGAGTTTTTGGAAACGGGCGGCTTCGGGAAGGAAAAGAACACCTTTTGCTTGATAATCGGACCTTCCAATCTGTTTTCGGCCTGTTCCCTTTCCCTCAAGCTCTTTCTGGGCTGCTGCGAACTTTTGATCTGCATAGCGGAGGAAGATAAGCCCAAGAACAGGGATTGAATATTCCGAGGATTTGAGTTTGGAGTTTGCCCTTAACTCATCGGCAGCTTCCCAAAGCCGTTTTTCAATCTGGTTGTTATTCCCAACGGCCATATCGCCTTTCTGATAGGGTAGCAGACCTTCGAATTTGAATTCCCTTGGAAGCTGACCTATTTATACCAAAAATTTAATTTTAAGGCAATCATCTTGCGGGGGTCAGCCGTGCAGGGGTCTACTAATGAGAAATGTCCAGGATCTAGGTCTGGTTCGGGACCATTTCAGCGGTTCCCCTATCCCCCGATGGATTCGGCTTAGTCTGTCTTTTCCCCTTCTTTTTATGATCAAGAAGAGGTGTCCACGACCAGATAGAAAGAGAACCAGTACAGAAAAACTTAAGATAAACAACAAGTTGCGACCATGCAGGTTGTAACATTGCCTTCCTGACCCAAAGTAATATTTGACAAAAGTCTCGGAAAGGTATAGATTTTTTCTGTTTTCTTGGAATTTTTTGGAAGTGTCGGTTTCAAGCATATGAGCATAAATTAGATTGATCCGATCGGGGAGGCCCAATTGCACACCTCGGATATGCTCAACCTCGACACACTCCAAGACGGACTTCCAGGTATAAGCCCTAGCTGGGGCAGGTTCCTCGCGGAGGCCAGTGCAGTCTGTCTTCACCATCATAACCACATCACAGGGGTCCACCTCAGGGTGACTGGCTCGTTTCAGGCTTCATTGGAGATGCATTGGACCATTATTATCGACGATCAAGTTTTACGCTCTTGGGCAGATGAGCAGGAGCTAGCGGAATATGGAGCCTGTGGAATAGCCATCCTTGCGATATTGAAGCTTGCCGGCTTCAAAGTGATTCGGCGGGCTAGGAAGGGGACAGGCGTGGATTACTGGCTCGCTGGAGCAGATCAAGATCTACCTTTCCAGGAAGCGGCGCGCCTCGAGGTCTCGGGTATCCTCGTCGGAAGTGAAGTCGAACTCTTAAAGCGAACGCGCCAGAAGACGACACAAACACAGCGCTCCTCATGCGCTCTCCCCACTTATGTCGTCGTGGTCGAGTTCAGCGCTCCCAGTTCACACGTGGTGCAAGCATGACGGAAATAACAAAGCTTCACGATGAGGCAATGGACCTCGCGGATCAAGCCTTCCTTGCGAAGCGGCGTGGTGATGAACCGCAGAGCCGCGACCTATATGCGCAGGCCCTCGCTCTCGAACTCAAGGCCGCCGACCTCTTGCGAGATCAGCTCTCAGCCGAACCCAGCCGGTCCATCCTCTATAGAAGCGCAGCTTCTCTCGCAATAGATGTTGAAGACTTCCGGCTGGCCGATAGGCTCATTGCCACAGCGCTGTCCGGGGAGCCACCTCCGGAGATTGAAGTCGAACTCCATGATCTTCTTACGCAAGCATCTTTCCAACGCCACTTGCGTGAACGACGCATCGAGTTACAGCCAGGAGAACTACAGCTCTCAATTGCGGGCAGTGCCGTTGGTCAAGGAATTGCCCTCAGTGAGGCCTTCGTCGACCGGGTCAAGGATATGGAGCGCATCCTCTTCCGGACAGTCGAACGACTACTTGGCTACGACTTCCGTGAACGAGGCGCTCCGAAACGCGACATGCAAGACGCATACAATCTTTACGTTAGCACTCCAAGACCCGGCAGTTTTGAGGTAACATTGCGCCTTGGCCGCCAAATGGAATTGCCGGGATTGGACTTCTCCAATCAAGCCATCGGCGAGGTGATGGACTGCTTCACTCTCCTTTCCCAAGAGCGCGAAGACCGCCTCCGCGAGAAGATCCCCCAAGAATCCTACTACAACAACTTCATTGGCCTTGCTAAACGCATCGCTCCTGATGGAGAACGTGTAAGCGTCGTTGGCTTAACTTCACTGATTCGTGGTAACCGGGTCAATCTAGCGATCGTGAGGAAACAAAAGGACATCTCTCCGATCGCCAAAATCATAACCCCTGCGGATGAGGCTGGGATGGTTGTAGTCACCGGCCGCCTTTTGCTCGCCGATGCAAGGAAGCCTCTGGGAAAGATCCAGTTGATCGAGGAGTCAGGGCTTTCTCATGTTGTGTCCGTTCCTGAAGGAATGATGAATGACATAGTACGCCCACTCTGGGATGACTTGGTCACCGTAACTGGCATACGCAAAGGGAAAATTGTCCACCTCAAAGAGATTGCCCGAGCCAAATAATAAGTTCCGTCCTCGCATTAGAAAGTGCCCCTTTTCGCTCGCGGTCGGACACAATGTGCAAATATTGGACCCCACGACTGCATGCGGGTCCTCATTCCATAAGGGTATTGACAACCCCTGAGATGGCAAATTATCCTTTAGTCAAGGTATATTGCTGCTCGCTTATCCCGG